>NZ_JBVITE010000007.1:0-213324 GCF_055575155.1 Kitasatospora sp. NPDC034533 | reverse complement strand
ACGCCGCCCTTTACCGGATAGCCCTGTGCCGGATGTCCAGCGACCGGCGCACCCGCGACTACGTCGCCCGCCAGAGCGAGGCAGGCCGCACCAAGGAGATCATCCGTCTCCTCAAACGCGCCATCGCCCGCGAGATCTTCCGCTGCCTCACCACGAACGTCGCGGTCCCCGAGACAGCCGACCTGCGACCCACCCGCCAGGCCAAGAACATCACGCTCACCGCCGCAGCCCAGCACTTCGGCGTCTGGCCCGCCACCATCTCCACCCTCGAACGCGGAATCCGACGAGACGACGACCTCGCCAACGCCTACCGAGACTGGCTCACCACCGCTTGACAACCCATAGGAGCATCAAACCCCCGGGCCCCCGGTGCCACCCGACTGCTACCGTCCGCCGGTGACTTCTCTGCTGCAACCACCGCTGATCGCCCGGCTGCTGGCAGCCGAGCGCATCCTGGTCGCCGGTGCCGGCGGCGGGTTCGACGTGTACGCCGGGCTGCCGATCGCCCTCGCCCTGCGGGCCGCGGGCAAGGAGGTGCACCTGGCCAACCTCTCCTTCACCCACCTCTACGGCCTGCCCGCCGAGGTCTGGGCGGAGTCCGGCGTGGCCCGGATCGGACCGGACACCGCCGCCCCCGAGGGCTACTTCCCGGAGCGCACCCTGGCCCGCTGGCTGCACCGGCACCGGATGCCCGACACCGTCTGGGCCTTCCCGACGGTCGGCGTGCGGCCGCTGCGCGCGGCCTACCGCGCGCTGGTCGCCCGCCTGGGCGTGGACGCGATCCTGCTGGTGGACGGCGGCACCGACATCCTGATGCGCGGCGACGAGGCCGGACTCGGCACGCCGGAGGAGGACATGGCGAGCCTGGCCGCGGTGGCCGGGCTGTCCGAGGTGCCCGAGCGGCTGGTGGCCTGCATCGGCTTCGGCGTCGACGCCTACCACGGCGTCAACCACTCGCTGGTGCTGGAGAACCTGGCCGCGATCGACCGGGCCGGCGGCTACCTCGGGGCCTTCTCCGTCCCGCGCGACAGCCGGGAGGGCGTGCTCTACCTGGACGCCGTCGAGCACGCCCGGGCCGCCTTCCCGGAGCACCCCAGCATCGTCAACGGCTCGGTGGCGGCGGCGCTGCGCGGCGAGTTCGGCGACGTCCGCTTCACCGACCGGACCAAGGGCGGGGAGCTCTTAGTCAATCCGCTGATGACGCTCTACTTCGGCGTCACGGTCGAGGCGCTGGCCGCCGAGAACCGGTACCTGGACCGGCTGGAGCGCACCGTGATGACGCGGCAGATCGCCACCGTCATCGCCGAGTTCCAGGACGAGCTGCCCCGGCAGCGGCCGCCCCGGCAGTTCCCGCACTGATCCGGCCCCGCGCCCGGGTCCGGGCCTGCGTCCGGGCCCAGGCTCGGGCCCGGGCTTCCCGGGAGCCGGGACGCTCCGGCCCGGGTCTTCCGGGGCCCGGGTCAGGGCGCGGCGAGCCGGAACTCCAGGTTCCCGAAGCGCACCTGGTCGCCCGGCCGGACCCGTACGCCGCCCGCTATCCGGCGCCCGTTCACATGGGTGCCGTTGGTCGAGCCGAGGTCGTACAGCACCCAGCCGTCCCCCTCGCGCCGCAGCGCGGCGTGCTTGCGCGAGACCGAGGCGTCGTGCAGCCGCAGCCCCGATCCGGGGAGCCGGCCGATCGTCAACTGCCCGGCCCCGGCCTGCGGCAGGCTCAGCCCGGGCAGCCGCTCGGTGCGCCAGGCGCGGTTCAGCCGGTCGCCGAAGGCGGAGGCCCGCCCGACCGCGCGCAGCACGAAGCGCTCGACCGGCCCGCCGGTCGGCAGCCCGGCCACCGCAGCGTCCAACTCGCCGCGGCTGGTGGCCTGGAGGACGATGTCCATCCGGCCGAGGAAGGTGTCGTGCGAGAGCCGCCCGCTGCCCGCGCCCTCCCGCAGCACGCCGAGCGCCCGCTCCCGCTCGGCGTCGGAGGGCCGGACCTCGCCGGTCGGCCGGACCGCGCCGGTGGGCAGCTCAGGGGACGTCATGGACGGATTGTCCGCGCGGCCGAGACCGGCTGGCCAGATCGCGCCGGGTACGGGCGCGGGGTTCGTGCGTCACGGCAGTGCAGACGCCCTGCCCGGCCGGACGGTTCCGGCGCCGCCCCGGCCGGCCTGGGTTCCCGGCGCGCTCACGGGCCGTGGCGTGCTCACGCGCCGTCAGGCCTTGCGGGCGGCGGCCAGGATCTTCTCCGTGGTGTGCAGGAACCGGGCGGTGACCGCCCCCCGGTAGGTCTTGCCGAACAGGTCCTTGGTGACCCACTTGCCGTCCTGGAGGTGGACCACGACGTACGCCGCCCCCGGATCGGCGCCGAGCACCTCGACGTCCCCCTTCGGCGAGCGGTGGGGCAGTGCGAGCCCGTCGGGCAGCGGCTCGGAGAGGAAGGCGACGACCAGCCGGACGTCCGGCGTCACCTCGACGCCCCGGAACGGCTCGGCGGCGAGCAGTTCGGCCACCTCGTCCACCGTCCGCAGCAGGACCGGCACCGGGTACCCGAGTGACCGCTCCAGGTGCTCCTCGATCCGCCCGGTCAGCGCCGCGCGGTCGGGCTCGTCGGTGGTGAAGAAGACGTTGCCGCTCTGGATGTAGGAGCGGACGTTCCCCAGGCCGAGTTCGGCGAAGAGCGCCCGCAGCCGTTCCATCTTCACCGTCCGGCCGGCGACGTTGATGGCCCGCAGGAAGGCGATGTACGTGGTCGTGGTGGTCACCCCGCCAGTCTGGCACCGGGCACCGACACCGGCCCGGCACCCGGCGGCCGCCCGGGGACACCCGGCGACCCCGCCCGGTCGCGGGCACCCGGCGGTTGTCGGTGCCGGGTGCCAGACTGGCGCCATGGCCACCTGGCAGGACTTCGAACACGAGGCCCCCGACCTGGCGCCCCTGGTCCGGGCCCGGTTCGAGGCGAACAAGCACCACGTCCTGGCGACGCTGCGCAAGGACGGATCGCCCCGGGTGAGCGGGACGGAGGTCGACTTCGTCGGCGCCGACCTGTGGCTCGGGTCGATGTACGGCGCGGTCAAGGCGCGTGACCTCCGGCGCGACGCCCGCTTCGCGCTGCACGCGCACCCGGGGGACGAGACCATGGCCGGCGGGGACTCCAAGGTCGCCGGCCGGGCCGTGGAGGTCACCGACGAGACCGAACTCGCCGCCTTCTCCGCCGATCTGCCCGAGCCGCCGCCCACCCCGTTCCACGCCTTCCGGCTGGAGCTGGACCAGGTGGTGCACACCGCCCTGGAGGGCGACCACCTGCTCGTGTACAACTGGCACCCGGGCCGGCCGGTGGAGCGGATCCGGCTCCACTGACCGGCCCGGGGAGCCGCCTGGCGGCAGAACCGCCCTACGGCAGGACGGACTTGAGCGCTTCCGGGGTCCGGGCCACGACGGCGTGCCCGTCGTCCGCGGTGATGATCGGGCGCTGGATCAGGATGGGGTGCTCGGCCATCGCCGCGATCCAGCGGTCCCGGTCGCCCGCCTCCCGGGGCCAGTCCTTCATCCCCAGGTCCTTCGCCACCTGCTCGCCGGTGCGGGTGATGTCCCACGGCTCCAGGTCCAGGCGCTCCAGCACCCGCTCCAGCTCGGCCGCGGTCGGCGGCTCCTCCAGGTAGCGCCGCACGGTGTACTCGACTCCGGCGCCGTCCAGCTCGCCGAGCGCGGTCCGGCACTTGCCGCACCGCGGGTTGATCCAGATCTCCATGCCGGTCACCCTACCGAGCCGCCCCTCGCCGCCCCGGGCGCCGCCGCCCCGGGCGCCGCCGCCCCGGGCGCCGCCGCGCCGCCGGCGCCGATCCGTACGGGAACTCCACCGCACCCGGCGGCGGTTCACCCACCAGGAACCGTGATCTCAGGAGGGGGCACCGGATGGACGGCGCGGCGATCATCGAGCAGCTGATGGGCAAGGAGGGCACGGCCGACCCGTACCCGCTGTACGCCGAGGCCCGCGCGCTGGGCCCGGTGGCCCCCGCCGGCCCGGGCATGTTCCTGGTGAGCGGCTACGCGGCGGTCAACAAGGTGCTGCGCACGCCCGCCTTCGGCGTCGCGACCGCCGAGCTGATGTCCGGCCTCGACCCGCTGTTCGCCGGGCACTCCTCGCTCACCCTGCTCGGCCGCTCGATCCTCCAGCGCAACGCCCCCGACCAGCCCCGGGTCCGCTCGCTGATCGCCTCGGTGTTCACCGCCCGCCGGGTCGCCGCGCTGCGCCCCGCGGTGGAGACGGCGGTCGACCGGCTGCTGGACGGCATGGCCGAGCAGGGCGCCGACGGCTCCGCGGTGGACTTCATGGACGCCCTCGCCTTCCGGCTGCCGGTCGGGGTGATCTGCGAGCTGCTCGGCGTCCCCGACGAGGACCGCTACCGCTTCCGTGGCCTCGCCTCCGACCTGACCGTCGCCCTGGAGTTCATCCAGGACCCGGACGAGCTGACCGCCGCCGACGGGGCCGCCGACGAACTGTCCGACTACTTCACCGAACTGGCCGCCGAACGCCTGGCCCGCCCGCAGGACGACCTGGTCAGCGACCTGGCCCGGATCGCCGCCGACGCGGACGACGAGCGGATCTCCGCCGAGGAACTGCTGGCCAACCTGGTGCTGCTGCTGGTCGCGGGCTTCGAGACCACCACCAACCTGCTCGGCAACGGCCTCGCCCTGCTGTTCCGCCACCCCGAGGCCGCGGCCGGGCTGCGCAGCGGCGCCGTCACCCCGGCCGGCTTCACCGACGAGGTGCTGCGCTTCGACTCCCCGGTCCAGCTCACCGGGCGGTTCGCGCTGGGGGAGGGCCTCGCCGTCGAGGGCCTGCCGATCCCGCCCGGCCACGGGCTGACCCTGCTGATCGGCGCGGCCAACCACGACCCGGCCCGGTACGAGCGCCCCGAGGTGTTCGACCCGACCCGCACCGACAGCCAGCCGCTCAGCTTCGGCGGCGGCCCCCACTTCTGCCTGGGCTCCCAGCTGGCCCGGCTGGAGGCCGAGGTCGCGATGCCCGCCCTGCTCGACCGCTTCCCCCGGCTCGCCCCCGGGGGCGTCCCCACCCGGCGCGACCGCCTGGTGCTGCGCGGTTTCGACACCCTTCCGGTGACCGTCCGCTGACCTGAGGCGACGTTCCGCTGACGAACGGTGCCCGGTCGGGCGCCGTCCCGCGGTTTCCGGGGCCGGAATTGGCTCCTCCGGCCCCGGTGGACCGGGACGTTCGGCCATTCGTGGTCGAGCGGCCCATGGGGGAGCATGGTGGGACCAAACCGGTCAATCCGGACCGATCGCCCGAACCGATCGCCCGGAACGGCCGCCCGCCAGGAGGTCCCACCGTGTCCACAGCGCCCCGCCCCCCGCGCCCGGCGGCGCTGGAGCCCAAGGCGCCGTGGTGGGTTCCCTGGCTGCCGGTGATCCTGCTCGTCCTGGACCTGGTCGCCGAAGCCGTCGTCCCGGACGCCGTCGCCGCCGGGTTCCTGCTGACCGCGCTGCCCGTGGTGACGGCGTTCAGCTACGGCCCGGCGGTGACCGCCGCCACCACGGCCGGCTCCCTGGTGCTCCAGCTCGTCCTGGCGCTGCGCGCCGACCACGTCAACGAGCAGCACCACGTCTGGGTCTACATCGCGACCCTGCTCTCCGGGATCATGGGCACCGCGCTGTCCTGGCAGCGCATCCGGCAGAGCCGCAACCTGCTCCAGGCCCGGACGATCGCCGAGACCCTCCAGCGCACCGTCCTGCGCCCGGTGCCCGAGCGGCCCGGCGGCCTGCGGGTGGCCGGCCTCTACCGCCCCGCCCAGGCCGACGTCCTGGTCGGCGGCGACCTCTACGAGGTGTGCGACACCCGCTTCGGCGTGCGGATGCTGCTCGGCGACGTCCGCGGCAAGGGGCTGGGCGCGGTCCGCACCGTCGCCGACGTCCTCGGCGCGTTCCGGGCGACGGCGCACGACACCCCCGGACTGGTCGACCTCGCCGACCAACTGGACCGCGCGGTGCTGCGCGACGCCGCCGAACGCGGCGACGACGAGCTGTTCGTCACCGCCATCCTGCTCCAGTACCGGCCGGGCTCGGACTGCGTGGAGATCGTCAACCGCGGCCACACCACCCCGCTGCTCCTCGGCGGCGGCGCCATCGCCCCGGTGTCCTGCGCCGACGAGCTCCCCCTCGGCCTCGGCCACCTCGGCCCCTCCGGCGAGCGCAGCAAGACCATCACCGTCGCCCTGCCCCCGGGCCACACCGTCCTGCTCTACACCGACGGCGTCAGCGAGGCCCGCGACACCACCGGCGCCTTCTACCCCCTCGCCCCCCGCCTCGCCACCCTCGGCACCACCGCCCCCGACCGCGTCGTCTCCTTCCTCGCCCAGGACGTCCACACCTACGCCGGCCTCCTCGCCGACGACCTCGCCCTCCTCGCCCTCACTCCGGACGTCCCGCGCTAGGGCCGTCGCTTCCCGGGGGCGACGGCCCCGGCCGTCCGGGCCGAGAACGGGGGCCGTGGTGGGGGCAAGGAACCCGAACGGGTGAGCCGGGAGGGCGCCGCGCCGCGGGCCCCGGTGGGGGAGCGCCCGGCCAGTGCCCGCCCCGCCGGCGCAGCGGCCGGGGCGCCGCGGCACCGCCCGCTCCTGGTCACGGCGGGTGAGGGGCGCCGTCACTCCGGTCGCGCCGCCGCCGTCGAGCGTGAAGGCTGGATCGCGGGCCCCGTTCGGGCGCCCCACACCGGACCCGAGGAGAGATCGATGAGGCCGTCGGCATCGCCCCCTCGCCACGCGGTGGTCACCGGTGGAGCCGGATTCGTCGGCTCCCACCTCTGTTCCGCGCTGCTCGCCGAGGGCTGCGCCGTCACCTGCGTGGACGACTTCTGCACCGGTTCACCGGCCAACCTGGCACACCTCGACCGCCACCCCGCCTTCACCTGCGTGGAGGCGGACGTCGGAGAGTCGCTGGAGATCGATCGGCCCACCGACCTGGTGTTCCACCTCGCCTCGCCCGCCTCCCCCGCGGACTACCTGCGTCTTCCGGTGCACACCCTGGAGGCCGGCAGCCTGGGCACCCGCAACGCCCTCGCGCTGGCGCAGCGCCACGGAGCGAGGTTCCTGCTCGCCTCCACGTCGGAGGTCTACGGCGACCCGTTGCAGCACCCGCAGAGCGAGGGCTACTGGGGCAACGTCAACCCGGTCGGGCCGCGCAGCGTCTACGACGAGGCGAAGCGATTCGCCGAGGCGCTGACCACCGCCGAGGCGGGCGCGCACCAGGCGAACACCGCGATCGTGCGGCTGTTCAACACCTACGGCCCCCGGATGCGCTCCCACGACGGGCGCGCGGTGCCCACGTTCATCCGCCAGGCGCTGGCGGGCGAGCCCCTGACGGTCACCGGTGACGGCACCCAGACCCGCTCGCTCACCTATGTCAGCGACACCGTGGCCGGGATCCTGGCGATGGCCCACTCGGACCTGGCGGGCCCGGTCAACATCGGCAACGACACCGAGTTCACCATGCTCGAACTGGCCCGGCTGGTCATCGAACTGACCGGCTCCTCGTCGGAGATCGAGTTCGTCGCACGGCCGACGGACGATCCGGCGGTGCGGCGGCCCGACCTCACCCTGGCGCGCGGAAAGCTCCGCTGGGAGCCGCGGATCGCCGCCCGGGAGGGCCTGCGACGGACCATCGCCTGGTTCCGCGAGCACCCCGACGCCTGACCCAGCGGCACCCCGACGCCTGACCCGACGGGACACCGACGCCTGACCCAACGGCATCCCGACGCCCGTCCCACCGCGGTCACCCCGCCGCGGCCCGGCCGGCGACGGCATGTTCTTGATCGAAAGGCCAGAACACCATGCGCGTCCTCGGTATCAACGCCCTGTTCCACGACCCCGCCGCCGCCCTGGTCATCGACGGGCGCACCGTCGCGGCCGCCGAGGAGGAGCGGTTCAGCCGCCGGAAGCACGGGAAGCGACCGCTGCCCTTCTCCGCCTGGGAGCTGCCCGAGCAGGCCGCCCGGTGGTGCCTGGAGCAGGCGGGTCTGCGCCCGCAGGACCTGGACCTGGTGGGCTACTCCTTCGATCCGGCGCTGAGCGAACCGGCCGAACGGCTCGGCCTCGACGACCCGTGGGACTGGCTGCGGATCCAGTACGCGCGGGAGGCGCCCGCGTTCCTCGCCGAAGCCCTGCCCGGCCTGGACCCGGCGAAGGTGCGCTTCGTCCCCCACCACCTGGCGCACGCGGCGTCCGCGGCCTTCGCGGTCGACGACGGCACCGGCCCGTCCTCCGTCCTGGTGCTGGACGGCCGCGGTGAAGCGGCCTCCCACCTGTCGGCCCGCCGGGTCGGCGGGCGGCTCGAACCGCTGACCGCCCAGCGGTTGCCGCACTCGCTCGGCCTGGTCTACGAGGAGTTGACGCAGCACCTGGGCTTCCTGCGCTCCTCGGACGAGTACAAGGTGATGGCGATGGCCTCCTACGGCGCGCCGACCCGACTCGCCGAGCTGCGCCGGTACGTCTTCCCGACCGGGGACGGCGGCTTCCACGCCACCGGGGTCCCCTGGTCCGAGCTGGCGCCCGCTCTGCTGCCCGGGCAGGAGTGGAGCAGGGAGCACGCCGACCTGGCGTGCTCCACCCAGCGGGTCCTGGAGGAGGTGCTGCTGGACCTGGTCCGTTGGCTGCACGGCCGGACCCACGACTCCCTGCTCTCGATGGCCGGCGGCGTCGCGCTGAACTGCGTGGCGAACTCCCGGATCGCCGCCGAGGGCCCGTTCGACCGGGTCTGGGTGCAGCCCGCCGCCGGGGACGCGGGCACCGCGCTGGGCGCGGCCCTCTTCCTGGCCGCCGGGCAGGGCGAGCCGGTGGCTCCGATGCCGGGGGCCGACCTCGGGCGGGGCTGGTCCGACTCGGAGATCGAGGAGTGGCTGCGCCGGGCCAAGGTGCCCTACCGGCGCTCCGCGGACATCGCGGCGGAGGTGGCGCGGACGTTGGCCGAGGACGGGATCGTCGCCTGGTTCCAGGGGCGTTCGGAGTTCGGCCCGCGTGCGCTCGGTCACCGCTCGCTGCTGGCGCACCCGGGCCGGGCGGCCAACCTGGAGCGGCTGAACGACGTCAAGGGGCGCGAGCAGTTCCGGCCCGTGGCACCGATGGTGCTCGCCGAGCGGGCGGCCAAGATCTTCGACGGGCCGCTCCCCAGCCCGTACATGCTCTTCGTCCACGAGGTGGCCACCGACTGGCGCGACCGCATCCCCGCCGTCGTGCACGTGGACGGTACGGCGCGGATCCAGACCGTCGACCCCGCCGACGACCCGCTGACCGCCCGGATGCTGGAGGAGTTCGAGCTGCTGACCGGGCTGCCCGTGGTGGTCAACACCAGCCTCAACACGGCGGGGCGCCCCATGGTCGACGACGTGCGCGACGCGCTGGAGTGCTTCGGCTCCTCACCGGTCGACCTGCTCGCGCTGGGCCCCTTCGCCGTGCGGCGCGGCTCGGTGTTCGCCGCCGACGACATCACCGCCGACACCGCCGACGACATCACCGATGACACCACCGGGGAGGCCGGCCGATGAGCGCGCTCCGCTACGCGGTGGTCGTCCCCACCCTCGGCCGACCGAGCCTGACGGCCTGTCTGGCCGCCCTGGCCGGCAGCGCCGGGCCACCGCCGGAACACGTCGTCCTGGTCGACGACCGGCCCCTGAGCGACTGCGCTCCGCTCCCGCTCGACGTACCCGCCGCCCTGGCCGACCGGATCAGCGTCGTCCCCGGCTGCGGCAACGGGCCGGCCGCGGCGCGGAACGCGGGCTGGCGGGCCGTCACCGAACCCTGGGTGGCGTTCCTGGACGACGACACCGTGCCCGGCCCCACCTGGGCGGCGGACCTGGAGCGCGACCTCGCGGCGGTGTCCCCGCGCACGGCCGGGGTGCAGGGCCGGATCGACGTGCCGCTGCCGCCCGGACGCAGGCCGACCGACTGGGAGCGGGCCACCGCCGGGCTCGCCACCGCTCGCTGGATCACCGCCGACATGGCCTACCGCCGCGCGGCACTGGCCGAGGTCGGCGGGTTCGACGAGCGGTTCCGGCGCGCCTTCCGGGAGGACGCCGACCTGGCGCTGCGGCTGCTGGACGCCGGCTGGCACCTGACCAGGGGAGAGCGGACCACCACCCACCCCGTGCGACCCGCCGACGCGTGGGTGTCGCTGCGTCAGCAGGCCGGCAACGCCGACGACGTCCTGATGAACCGGCTCCACGGGCGCGACTGGTGGAGCCGGGCCGGGGCACCGCGCGGGAGGCTGCCCGGCCATCTCGCCACGACCGCCGCCGCCGTGGGCGCGCTGGTCGCCGCGGGGGCCGGACGGTGGCGCGGGGCGGCGGCGCTGGC
The DNA here is from genome assembly GCF_055575155.1 of Kitasatospora sp. NPDC034533. NCBI lineage: Bacteria > Bacillati > Actinomycetota > Actinomycetes > Kitasatosporales > Streptomycetaceae > Kitasatospora > Kitasatospora sp. NPDC034533. The sequence goes on along the minus strand of NZ_JBVITE010000007.1, from coordinate 202,981 downwards.
GGGCTGCTGGCTCCTGGGGACGGCCGAGTTCGCGGCCGCCAGGATCGGCCCGGGGCCGCGCACGCGTGCCGAGGTCAGGGCCATGCTGCTGACCAGCGCGCTGATTCCGCTCGCCGCCTCCCGCCACTGGGTCGGCGGGCAGCTGCGGTACCGCCGGGTCCCCGCCTGGACCGCCCTGGCGCCCCGGCGTTCCGGGCCCGCCGCCCGGACCACCGACGGCCCGATCGCGACGGAGCTCTCCGGATGAGCGCCCACCACGGTCGCGCCGACACGGCGGACGCCGGGACCAGGCCGGCTCCGTGGCTGTACGGGGCCGCGCCACCGCGTGGACCCGTCCCGTCCGGCCGGTGGCCCGCCGCGGTGCTCTTCGACCGGGACGGCACGCTCGTCGAGGACGTCCCCTACAACGGAGACCCCGCCCTGGTCCGCCCGGTGCCGGGGGCGGAACGGGCGCTGGCCGTCCTGCGGGACCTCGGGATCCCCGTGGGCGTGGTGACCAACCAGTCCGGCGTCGCCCGCGGCCTGCTGGACCGGGCGCGGGTGACGGCGGTGTGCGAACGCGTCGAGGAACTACTGGGCCCCTTCGACGTCTGGGCGGTCTGCCCCCACGGCCCGGACGACGGGTGCGGGTGCCGCAAGCCGGCGCCCGGGCTGGTGCTCGCCGCGTGCGACCTGCTGGGCGTGCCGCCCGAGCGGGCGGTGGTCGTCGGGGACATCGGCGCGGACGTCGAGGCGGCCCGGGCGGCCGGCGCGTGCGGCGTGCTGGTTCCCACCCCGGTGACCCTGGCCGACGAGGTCGCCGCGGCGCGGGACAGGGCGGGCGACCTGCTGGGCGCCGTCCGGCTGCTGACCGGCGGCCTCCGGCGCCCGGGCGAACGCTCCCTGGGCGAACGCCCCTTGGACGAACGGCGCCTCACCGGAAGCCCCTTGGGTGAACGCCCCCTCACCGAACGGCGCCTCACCGAGCACCCCTTGGGCGAACGCCCCCTCGGCGAACGGAGCGGCGGATGAGGAGCCTGGTCGTCCGTCTCGACAGCGCCGGAGACGTCCTGCTCGCCGGTCCGGCCGTCCGCGCGGTCGCCCACGGCTCGCGGGAGGTGGTGCTGCTCTGCGGTCCCCAGGGCGCGCCGGCGGGCCGGCTGCTGCCGGGCGTGGACCGCGTGCTGGTGTGGGCCGCGCCGTGGAGCGGCTTCGACCCGCCCCCGGTCCGCCCCGCCGAGATCCGGGCGCTGGTCGCGGACCTGGCCGTCGCCGGGTTCGACCGGGCCCTCGTGCTGACCTCCTTCCACCAGAGCCCCCTGCCGGCCGCCCTGCTGCTGCGGCTCGCGGGTGTGCCGTGGGTCGCCGCCGACTGCGAGGACTACCCCGGGTCGCTGCTGGATCTGCGCCACCGGCGGGCGCAGGGCCGGCACGAGGCGCAGGCCGCCCTGGACCTGGCCACGGCGGCGGGGTACGCGCTGCCGGAGGGGGACGACGGCCGGCTGGGGGTGCTGCCCCCGCCGGACCAGACCGCGCTGACCGGCCCCGGACCGTACGTCGTCGTCCATCCGGGCGCGGCCGTACCGACCCGCGCGGTGGGGGCGGAGCTGGCGGCGGAGACCGTCACGGCGCTCACCGCGGCCGGCCACCGGGTGGTGGTCACCGGAGGGCCCGACGAGAAGTCGCTCACCGCGGCGGCGGCCGGCCCCTACGGGCTGGACCTCGGCGGCCGGACCGATCTGCCCGCGCTGGCGGGCGTACTGGCCGGCGCGAGCGCCGTCGTGGTCGGCAACACCGGCCCGGCGCACCTCGCGGCCGCGGTGGGCACACCGGTCGCCAGCCTGTTCGCCCCCGTGGTGCCGGCCGACCGCTGGCGGCCCTTCGGCGTCCCCCACGTCCTGCTGGGACGGCAGGACGCCGCCTGCGCCGGCACCCGCGCCAGGGTCTGCCCGGTACCGGGCCACCCCTGCCTGGACTCGCTGACCGGGCGTGAGGTCGCCGAGGCCGTCCACGCCCTGCTCGACCGGCCACCGGGCGCCGCCGCGCAGGCCGGCGCCCCCGCCGCGCCGAGCGACCAGCCCGCCCCCGGGAAGGAGATCCCGTGAACATCCTGCTCTGGCACGTCCACGGATCGTGGACCACCGCGTTCGTCCAGGGACCGCACCGCTACCTGGTCCCGGTGACGCCCGACCGCGGCCCGGACGGACTGGGACGGGCCCGGACCTTCGACTGGCCGGCCTCCGTCGAGGAGGTCCCGCCGGAGCGACTGCGCTCCACCCCCGTGGACCTGGTGGTGCTCCAGCGCCCCCACGAGGCGGAACTGGCGGCCCGATGGCTGGGACGGCAGCCGGGGCGCGACGTGCCGGCGGTCTATCTCGAACACAACTGCCCGCACGGCCGAGTGCCGGACACCAGGCACCCGATGGCCGACCGGAGCGACCTGACGATCGTCCACGTGACGGACTTCAACCGGCTCTTCTGGGACTGCGGCCGGACCCGCACCGAGGTGATCGAACACGGCGTCGTGGACCCCGGTCACCGCTACACCGGCGAGGTGCCCGCCGCCGCGGTGGTGGTGAACGAGCCGCTGCGCCGCGGCCGGACCACCGGCACCGACCTCCTGCCGCTCTTCGCCGCGCAGGGACCGCTGGACGTGTTCGGGATGGGCACCGGCGACCTCGCCCGGCACCTCGGGCTGCCGGCCGGCCGCTGCCGCACCGCCGAGCTGCCCCAGTCGCGGCTGCACGAGGAGATGGCCAGGCGCCGCCTCTACCTCCACCCCGTCCGCTGGACCTCGCTGGGACTGTCGCTGCTGGAGGCCATGTACCTGGGCATGCCGGTCGTGGCACTGGCCACCACCGAGGTGACCCGGGCGGTGCCACCCGGCAGCGGGGTGGTGTCGACCAGGCCCGAAGTCCTCGCCGAAGCCTTCCGCCACTACCTCGCGGAGCCCGGGGCGGCGGCGGCCGACGGGGCCCGGGCGCGGCAGGCGGCGCTGGAACGCTACGGCCTGAAGCGGTTCCTGGACGACTGGGACCGCCTGATCGAGGAGGTCACCGGCTGATGCGCACCCTCACGATCTCCCTGGTGTCGGAGCACGCCAGCCCCCTGGCGACCCTGGGCGGCGTCGACGCGGGCGGCCAGAACGTCCACGTCGCGGCGCTGGCCCGGGCCCTGGCCGAGCGCGGCCACACCGTGACGGTCCACACCCGGCGCGACAGCGCCACGCTCCCCGAGCACGTCCCGCTCTGCCCCGGCGTCACCGTGCACCACGTCACCGCGGGCGCCCCCGAACCGCTGCCCAAGGACGCGCTGCTGCCCCACATGGGCGCGTTCGGCGACCAACTCGCCCGGTACTGGGCACGCCACCGGCCCGACGTGGTGCACTCGCACTTCTGGATGTCCGGGATGGCGGCGCTGCGCGGCGCCCGGCGCCACGGCGTCCCCGTGCTCCAGACGTACCACGCGCTGGGCACCGTGAAGCGGCGTTACCAAGCGGACGCCGACACCAGCCCGCCGACCCGGATAGCCATCGAGACGGCACTCGGCCGGTCGGTCGCGACGGTGATCGCCACCTGCCGCGACGAGGTGGCCGAACTCCGGGCGATGGGAGTGCCGGAGGACCGGATCGAGGTGGTGCCCTGCGGGGTGGACCCGCGGCGCTTCAGCCCCCACGGCCCCCGCGCTCCACGGACGGGCCGCCCCCGGCTGCTGGTGGTCGGCCGACTGGTGGCCCGCAAGGGCGTGCACCTCGCGGTGGACGCGCTGCCGCGGCTGCCGGGCGTCGAGCTGCTGGTCGCGGGCGGCCCGCCGGTGGACCGGCTGGACGAGGAGCCGGAGGCCAGGCGCCTGCGGGCACGCGCCGCGGAGCTCGGGGTCGCCGACCGGCTGGTGCTGCTCGGCGGGGTCAGCGGGTCGCGGATGCCCGCCCTGCTGCGCAGCGCCGACCTGGTGCTGTGCCCGGCCCGCTACGAGCCGTTCGGCATCGTGCCGCTGGAGGCGATGGCCTGCGGCGTGCCGGTGGTCGCCACCGCCGTAGGGGGCCACTTCGACACCGTGGTCCACCACCGCACCGGTCTGCTGATCCGCCCCGACTCGACCGACGCGCTCACCGCGGCCGTCGTCACGATGCTGGCGGACCCGGCCGCGCGCGCGGCCTACGGCGCGGCCGGCCGCCGGCGGGTCGAGCACCGCTTCGCCTGGACGAGCGTGGCCGAGAGCACCGAACAGGTGTACCGGGAGGTCCTGGCCCAGCCGGTCTCCGCCATCCGGCGCGGTCGGCGCGCCGACGCGGCGCGGACGCCCGCGCGTACGACGACGGGAGCTTCCTGATGGCCGGCGACTTCTACGACTCCACGCACGACCGCGACCAGGCCGTCGCCCACTGCCGCGCCTTGGAGTCCGCCGTGGCCCGGTTGCGCGGTGATCAGCTGCCGCTGGTCACCGGGTGGGGGGAGGCGCTGGCCGGCCTGTTGCCGGCCGGAGGGCGGCTGCTCGCCGCGGGCAACGGCGGAAGCGCGGCGCAGGCCCAGCACCTGACGGCCGAACTGGTCGGCCGCTACGCGACCGAGCGCCCCGCCTTCTCCGCCATCGCCCTGCACGCGGAGACCTCCAGCCTGACGGCCATCGGCAACGACTACGGGTTCGACGAGGTCTTCGCCCGGCAGGTGGCGGCGCACGGCCGCCCCGGCGACGTCCTGGTGCTGCTCTCCACCTCGGGCCGCAGCCCCAACCTGCTCAGGGCCGCCGAGCTGGCGCGGGCCGGCGGGCTCGGGGTGTGGGCGATGACCGGACCTGCGCCCAATCCGCTCGCCGAGCACGCGGACGAGACCCTGGCCGTGGCCGCGCCGCAGGCACCCACCGTCCAGGAGGTGCACCTGCTCGCCGTGCACGTGCTCTGCGAGGCCTTCGACGCCGCGCTCGCCCGCCGTGCGACGGACCGCGCCGGCGCCGCGCGCCCCGCCCCACAGGCGGAGCGCCGTCCCGGGCCGGTGAGGCGGCCGTGAGCCGGCCGCTCGTCGTGGTCGGCGACGCCCTGCTCGACCGGGACCTGGAGGGTGAGGCCACCCGGCTCGCGCCGGACGCCCCGGTGCCGGTGGTGGACGTGACGGGGGAGCTGACCCGCCCCGGCGGCGCCGCGCTGGCCGCCTGCCTGGCCGCGCGGGGCGGCCGCGAGGTGGTGCTGGTCACCGCACTCGGCCAGGGCGAGGCGGCGGCCGAACTGCGTCGGCGCCTGGCGGGCCGGGTGCGGCTGGCCGAACTCCCGCTCGACGGCGACCTCCCGGTGAAGACCAGGGTCCGCGCGGCCGGACGCCCGCTGCTCCGGTTCGACCGGGGCGGCGGTGTCCCCGGCGCCCCCGGGGAGGCCGCGAGAGTCGCGTTGGGCGCCGCCGGGGCGGTGCTGGTCGCCGACTACGGCCGGGGTACGGCGGACGCGCTGCGACCGCTCCTGACGGTGGCCGCCCGGCGCGTGCCGGTGGTCTGGGACCCGCACCCCCGCGGCGGGCCGCCGGTGCCCGCCGTACGGCTCGCCACCCCCAACGCGGCCGAGGCCCGCGCCCTGACCACCGCGCTGGACGAACGGGCTCCGACCGGCGACACCCTGGCGGACCACAGCAGGCGCGCCGCGATCCTGACCCGGCGCTGGCAGGCCGCCGCCGTGGCCGTCACGCTGGGCCCGCACGGTGCGCTGCTCAGCCGCGGCGCGGACAGCCCCATCCTGCTCCCCGCCCCGCACGAGGCGGCCGGGGACCCGTGCGGAGCCGGCGACTGCTTCGCCGCCGCGGCCCTCGCGGCGCTGGCGGACGGCGCCATCGCCGAAGAGGCGGTGCAGCGAGGGGTGGCGGCGGCCACGGACTTCGTGGCCGCCGGCGGCGCGGGCTCCGCCCGGCTCTGGCAGGACCAGGCCGCCCCGGCCGCGCGACCGCCGGCCGATCCCGCCCGGCTGGCCGAGGCGGTGCGCGCCCGGGGCGGCACGGTGGTGGCCACCGGCGGCTGCTTCGACCTGCTGCACGCCGGCCACGTCAGCCTGCTGGAGTCCGCCCGGCGGCTGGGCGACTGCCTGGTCGTCTGCCTGAACTCCGACCGCTCGGTGCGGCGCCTCAAGGGGCCGGGCCGGCCGATCAACCCCGTCGAGGACCGCGCGACCGTGCTCGCCGGGCTGGGCTGCGTCGACGCGGTCGCGGTCTTCGACGAGGACACCCCGCACGCCGTGCTGCGGCGGCTGCGCCCGCACCTGTGGATCAAGGGCGGTGACTACACCACCGAGTCGCTGCCCGAGGCGACGGTCCTGAGGGAATGGGACGGGCACGCCATGGTCCTGCCCTACCTGGACGGGCGGTCGACCACCTCGCTCGCCCGGCGCGCCGCCGCGACGGCGACCGGAGGCGCCCGATGAACGGGCGACCGGACCCGCCGATGAGCGGACGACCGGACCCGCCGATGAGCGCACGGCCGGACCCGCCCACCGTGCTGGTGCTGCGGGCGCTGGGCCTCGGCGACCTGCTCACCGGCGTTCCCGCGCTGCGGGCCCTGCGCCGGCACTGGCCGGAGCACCGGCTGGTGCTCGCCGCCCCGCGCTCCCTGGCCGCCGCCGCCGCGGCGACCGGCTGCGTCGACCGGCTGCTGGCCACGACGGCCGAGCGGCGCGCGGTGCCCGCCCACCTGCCGTGGCACGCCGCGCCCCCGGACGTCGCCGTCGACCTGCACGGCAACGGGCCACCCAGCCACCGGCTGCTGCGCACCCTCCGCCCCGGCCGTCTGCTCGGCTACGCCCGTGCCGGCACCCCGCCCCTGGCGGGCCCGGTCTGGCGGGCCCACGAGCACGAGCGCGACCGGTGGTGCCGTCTCCTGCGCTGGTACGGCATCGAAGCCGACCCCGACGACCTGCGGATCCACCCGCCCGAGCACCCCTCGCCCGCGCCGGGCGCGGTCCTCCTGCACCCGGGCGCCGACGCGGGGGCCCGCCGGTGGCCGGCCGAACGGTTCGCGGCCCTGGCCCGAGCGCTCCGCGTCCAGGGGCGACGCGTCGTGGTCACCGCGGGAGCCGGTGAGGGCCCGCTGGCCGAGCGGGTGGCCGGGGCCGCCGGGCTCCCGCCGGGCTCCGTCCTCGGCGGCACGGCGGACCTGCCGTTCCCGGAGCTGGCGGCGCTGGTGGCGCGGGCCGCCGCCGTGGTGTCCGGCGACACCGGGCTCGCCCACCTCGCCGTGGCCCTCGGCACGCCGTCGGTGACGCTGTTCGGCCCGGTCTCTCCCGCGCTCTGGGGGCCACCGGCCGACGACCGGCACGTGGCGCTGTGGCACGGCGATCCCGGGGCCGGACCGCGCCCCGGCGACGCGCACGGCACCGAGCCGGACGCCCGGCTGCTGCGGATCGGCGTGCCGGAGGTCGTCGAGGCGCTGCGCCCGCTGACCGCCCCGGACGCCCCCCGGCGGGAGGAGGCCGGTCGATGCCGCTGAACCGGCCCGCGTGCCCGGTCGGGGTCGTCGTCATCACCCGCAACCGGCGCGCCCACCTGCTGCGCACCCTGGAGCGGCTGGCCGCGCTGCCGGAACGGCCGGCGGTGGTCGTGCTCGACAACGGGTCCAGGGACGGCACGGTCGAGGCCGTCCGGCAGCACCACCCCCAGGTCATCCTGGGCGCGCTGCGCCGCAACCTCGGCGCCGTCGCCCGGAACCTGGGCGTGGCCGCGCTCGACACGCCGTACATCGCCTTCTGCGACGACGACTCCTGGTGGCACCCCGGGTCCCTGGCCACCGCCGCCGACCTGTTCGACCGGCACCCCCGGCTGGGGCTGCTCGCGGCGGCGACCGAGGTCGGCGCGAGCCGGCGCCGCGACCCGATCGACGCGCAGCTCGCCACATCGCCGCTCGGCACCGCCCCCGACCTGCCGGGGCCGTCCGTCCTCGGCTTCCTCGCCTGCGCGAGCGTGGTGCGGCGCAGCGCCTTCCTGGAGGTGGGCGGGTTCCACCGGCTGCTGCACTTCGCCGGCGAGGAGACGCTGCTGGCCCTGGACCTGGCCGCGGCCGGCTGGGGCGTCGCCCACTGCGAGCAGGTGGTGGCGCACCACGAGCCGGCCGGGGACCCCCGACCGGGCCGGGTCGCCCGGCTGCACCGCAACGAGCTGCTGACCTGCTGGCTGCGCCGGCCCTGGCGGCAGGTGGCCAGGCAGACCGGCGGGCTGATCCGCTCGGCCGGCAGCGACCGGCAGGCCGCCCGGGCCCTGCTCTCCGCCCTGCCCCGGCTGCCGGCGGCCGTGTCCCAGCGCCGACGGCTCCCGGCCTCGGTGGAGGCGGCGCTCGACTCCCTGGAACGGTCGGGGACGGGAGCATGAGGGACGGAGACGGCGGTGACGACCGGATCGGCGTCGCCGTGATCACCCACAACCGTCGCGCGGAGGTCCTCCACTCGCTCGGCAGGATGGCCGAACTGCCCGAGCGGCCGCGGATCGTCGTGGTGGACAACGGCTCGGCGGACGGCACGGCCGACGCCGTCCGGCGGCACTTCCCGCAGGTGCGACTGCTGTGCCCGGGCCGCAACCTCGGGGCCTGCGGGCGGAACCTGGCGGCGCGCGAGCTGGACTGCCGGTACCTCGCCTTCTGCGACGACGACACCTGGTGGGAGGCGGGCGACCTGAGCCGTGCGGCGGACCTGCTCGACGCCCATCCCTCGGTGGCCACGGTCACCGCCCGGATCCTCGTCGACGAGGCGGCGGGCCCGCCGGCCGAGGACCCCATCGTGGCCGAGCTGCGCGACTCACCCGTTCCGGGGCCGCCCGGACTGCCGGGGCCGGCGCTCGGCTCCTTCCTGGCCGGGGCGACCGTCGTCCGGCTGTCCGCCTTCCGGGCGGCCGGAGGCTTCTCCACCCGGCTCTGGCTCGGCGGCGAGGAGGAACTGCTCGCCGCCGACCTGGCCGCCGCCGGCTGGTGGCTGGTGTTCGCCGAGGAGCTGACCGTGCACCACCGGCCGTCCGTGATCCGCGACCCCACACTGCGCCGACGTCACGGCATCCGCAACACCCTGTGGTTCAGCTGGCTGCGGCGCCCGCTCGGCCGCGCGCTGCTGCGCACGGCGCGCCTGGCCCGCACCGTCCCCAGGGACTCCGTGTCGGCGCGGGCCTTCGCCGAAGCCGCCGCCGGCCTGCCCTGGGTGCTGCGCGAGCGGCGGCCGGTGCCCGCGCGGGTCGAACGCGGGCTGCGGCTGCTGGAACGGCCCCAGCGGGACTCGCGGGCCCGGCGCTACGTGGGCTGAACGACCAGCGCGGTGGGGCGGACGCCCCGCCCGCGGCGCAGCGCGGCGGCGCCGAGCGGCAGCGCGATCAGCAGACCGCCCACCAGGAGCGCGGTGCGGGCCCCCGACAGCTGGATGAACAGGCCGAAGGCGGGCGGGCCCGCCAGCGTCCAGACGGTGCTGAGGCTGCGCCAGGCGCCCAGGACCCGGCCGCGCAGGTGGGCGGGCGGGTCGGTCTGGAGGATGGTCAGCACCGCCGTGTCGCCCAGCGACTCCAGCAGGGCCATCGGCGCCACCAGGACGGCCAGCAGCAGCACGGTCGGTGAGCAGGCCGCCACCGCCTGGAGGACCGCCCCCGCCGCGACCAGCAGCGCCACCAGGCGGACGGAGGGACTGCGCAGCCGCCCCGCCAGCACCGCGCCCACCGTCCCGCCGACCGCCAGCACGGTGGACACGGTGCCGTACGCTCCGGCGCCCCCGTGCAGCGGGCCGGTCACCAGCGCGGCGAGCGTCAGCCCGTAGTTGCGGCCCAGTACGCAGCTCAGCGCACTGATGCCGGCCAGCGCCAGCAGTCGGCGGCGGGAGCAGAAGAAGCGGATGCCGTCCCAGGCGGTGAACTTCTCCGCCGGGGCGTGCGTCGCCGCCGCGCCGACCTGCTCCGGGCCCTGGTCCTGCTGCCCGGCGAGGGGGCGCAGGAACGGGATCACGGCGGTGACCAGCAGGAAGGAGAACCCGTTGGCGACGTAGGCACTGGCGGTGCCGAACTGGGAGACCGCCACGCCCGTCACCGCCACCCCGGCGAGGCGGCCGACGCTGGAGACCACGGAGCCCACGGCGATCGCCGACGGGACGTCCTCGCGGGGCACGAGATCGTTGCCGAGCAGCGCGCAGGCCGGGCCCTCGACGGTGGCGATCAGGCCGGTGAGCACGGCGATCAGCAGCAGGACGGGGACGGTGAGCAGGCCGAGGGCCACCAGCGCCGCCGTGGTGAAGGCCAGCACGGCGAGCGCGCCCTGGCCCGCGGCGGCGGTGACCTTGCGCGGCCACCGGTCCACCGCCGCGCCGCCGGCCAGGCCGAGGAAGAGTCCCGGGGCGGCCTGGAGGGCCACGGACAGGCCGGTGAGCGCGGCGGAGCCGGTGAGGTGCAGCACCAGCAGGTTCTGGACGGTCAGCTGCATCCAGGTGCCGATGTTGGAGACCAGGTTCACGCCGGACCACCACCGCATGTGCCGGTGGCGCAGCGAGCGCCAGACGGCGCGGTCGGCCTTCGCGGCCGGGGCCGGGTCACGGCGTCGGGTGGGGACGGCGGGGAACGGGAGGCGCCGGCGCTCGGGCGCGGCGAGGGGCGAGGCGTTGGGCACGGCGGTGGGGCGTTCTGGTTCGGCAGGCGGGGGGCGGGGCCGTCGTCGTCGCCCCCGGGTCGGCCACGGGCCGTACGGGGGCGGGGAACGAACGAGAGGGGGAGGGGAGTGGTACCCGTCCACCGACCGGGCGAAGATCGCCTCAGGGCCGGCTCTGGCCGGGCCGAACAATCCTCGCAGGCGGCTCGGCACCGGTCCCTGGCAAGCCGCCCGCCGTCGCCCCTACTCGACCCGAACCCGCCTGCGCCACCGGTGAGTTGGGCCGCCTGTTAGCTTCCTCACCCGCGCCGTCAACCACCCCCCGGCCCCCCTCCGCCCGCGCGCCACCGCAGCGCCACGCCGCACCCACCGCCCTCCTGCCGCGACCGGCGGCCCGGGAACGACGCCGAAGCGGGCAACCCCACCGGCGGACCACCGCCCTCCGTAAACGCCTCCGCAGGCCAGCGCCTCGCTGACCTGCGGAAACGAAGAGAGGTCGAAGGCTCTCCTACAGGTCGTAGTAGAGCTCGAACTCGTGCGGGTGGGGGCGCAGCGCGATCGGGGCGATCTCGTTGGTGCGCTTGAAGTCGATCCAGGTCTCGATCAGGTCCGGGGTGAAGACGTTGCCCGCGAGGAGGTACTCGTGGTCGGCTTCGAGGGCCTCCAGGACGGCCGGGAGGGAGGAGGGCACCTGGGGGACGTTGGCGTGCTCCTCGGGGGCGAGCTCGTAGAGGTCCTTGTCGACCGGCTCCAGGGGCTCGATCTTGTTGCGGATGCCGTCGAGGCCGGCCATCAGCATGGCGGAGAAGGCCAGGTAGGGGTTGGAGGACGGGTCCGGGGCGCGGAACTCGATGCGCTTGGCCTTGGCGTTGGAGCCGGTGATCGGGATGCGGATCGCGGCGGAGCGGTTGCGCTGGGAGTAGACCAGGTTGACCGGGGCCTCGAAGCCGGGGACCAGGCGGTGGTAGGAGTTCACCGAGGGGTTGGTGAAGGCCAGCAGCGAGGGCGCGTGGCGCAGCAGGCCGCCGATGTAGTAGCGGGCGGTGTCGGAGAGGCCGGCGTAGCCCTGCTCGTCGTAGAAGAGCGGGGAGCCCTCGGTCCACAGCGACTGGTGGACGTGCATGCCCGAGCCGTTGTCGCCGAAGATCGGCTTCGGCATGAAGGTGGCGGTCTTGCCGTTGCGCCAGGCGACGTTCTTGATGACGTACTTGAACAGCATCAGGTCGTCGGCGGCGTGCAGCAGGGTGTTGAACTTGTAGTTGATCTCGGCCTGGCCGGCGGTGCCGACCTCGTGGTGCTGGCGCTCGATCTGCAGTCCGGCCCGTTCGAGTTCCAGCGACATCTCGGCGCGCAGGTCGGCGAAGTGGTCCACCGGGGAGACGGGGAAGTAACCGCCCTTGTACTTGACCTTGTAGCCGCGCACGTCGCCCTCGGCGGCGCCGCTGTTCCAGGCACCGGCCTCCGAGTCGATGTGGTAGAAGGACGCGTTGGCGCTGGTCTCGAAGCGGACCGAGTCGAAGACGTAGAACTCGGCCTCGGGGCCGAAGTACGCGGTGTCGGCGATGCCGGAGGAGGCGAGGTACGCTTCGGCCTTCTTGGCCACGTTGCGCGGGTCGCGGCTGTACGCCTCGCCGGTGACCGGGTCCTGGATGAAGAAGTTGATGTTGAGGTGCTTCTCGGCCCGGAAGGGGTCGAGCCGGGCCGTGGCCAGGTCCGGGACCAGCGCCATGTCCGACTCGTGGATGGCCTGGAAGCCGCGGATCGACGAGCCGTCGAACATCAGGGTCTCGGACGGGTCGAAGGTCGCTGCGGGTACGGAGAAGTGCTGCAGGACGCCGGGCAGGTCACAGAAGCGGACATCGATGAACTTCACGTCGTTGTCCTGGATGAACTGCTTCACTTCGGCGGCGTTGTTGAACATCCATCCTCCTCGGCTCGCGAATTTGGCTCACCATAGGAATGGGTCGTTTCCGGTCGGTGACCCGCTCGTTTCCTCGATGTTAACCAGGGGCGCCAGGCGGGGTGGCAAAGGTGTACGGGGCGGTGCAAATCGCACTGCCGAGCTGGGCTCCTTCCCTTGAGTGATCTAGACCACGTGGAAACCTCCGGGACGCGGATTCACCCGGCCGGGGGTGATGCCCGGGCCGGAGGGGAGGCGGTGGCGGCGGAGGCCGTCAGCCCGGTTAGTGTGGATTCGTGGACACCAGAGAAGCGTTGGGATCGTGGATCGACGGCCCCAAGGCCGCCGCCGAGAAGATGGGTACCGACTTCGGCTACCGCGGCGAACGCCTCGGGCTGCCCGAGGAGGGCCCCGGCTCGATCGCCGGCCCCGGCCGGCGGATCGGAGCCCTGTTCGTGGACGGCTGGCTGGTCTCGCTGGTCTCGTACGGGCTGCTCGCCCACGGCGACCAGGGCGAGGCCAACCTGTGGACCAGCCCGCTGTTCTTCCTGGTCGCGGCCCTGCTGCTGTCCACCACCGGCACCACGGTCGGCAAGCGGCTGTTCGGCCTCCGGGTCGTCCGGCTGGACGGCGGCCGCGCGACCATCCCGCAGGTCCTGCTGCGCACCCTGCTGCTGTGCCTGGTGGTGCCGCCGCTGGTCTGGGACCGCGACACCCGCGGGCTGCACGACAAGGCGGTCGGCACCGTCGAGGTGCGGATCTGACCGGGCCGGGAACGGCACGGCACCCGACGACACCGAACGGCCCCGCCGCGGAGCTTCCGCGACGGGGCCGTTCTCGTGTCGAAGGGGGAGGGAGGGCTAGCGGGCCTGGCCGCCCTTGGGCATCCGGGCGCCCTTGGGCATCGGGCCCTTGGGGATCGGCGCCTTGGAGAGCAGGTCGCCCAGCGCGCGCAGGCGGTCGTTGGTCTCGGTGACCTGGGCCGCGGTGATGGCGCGGGGCAGGCGCATCAGGTGGATCTGGAGCTTCTTCAGCGGGATCTCGCCCTCGCCGTTGCCCACCACGATGTCGTGCACCGGCACGTCGCCGACCACGCGGGACATCTTCTTCTTCTCGGAGGCCAGCAGCTGGCGGACCCGGTTCGGGTTGCCCTCGCCGATCAGCGCGATGCCGGCCCGGCCCACGGCGCGGTAGACCGCGTCCTGGTTGCGGGTGACCGCGACCGGGGTGCTGTTGGAGCTCCAGCCGCGCCGGATGTTGTCCAGCACCGCCGCGACGGCGCCCGGCTGCCCCTCCATCTGCCCGAACGCGGCGCGCTCGGCCCGGCGCCCGAAGACGATCGCCATGGCCAGCACGGCCACGATGAAGCCCAGGATGCCGAGGTAGACGGGGTGCTCGATCGCGAAGCCGATGGCGAGGAACACGCCGAAGGTCAGCAGGCCGACGCCGGCGATGATCAGGCCGATCTTGGTGTCGACCTTCTTGGTCATGGTGTACGCCAGGCGGATCTGCTTCAGTCGCCCGGTGTTCTCGGATGTTTCCCTCGCCATAACGGTCATGGTACTTGGCGCGGGTGCGGGATATCCAAGCCCGGGTACCCGTTCGCCCCAACCGTGACGCGGGCGTCCGCACACCGTCGCGCACAGCGACGCCGGGACCGCCGGCCGTCGCCCGGAGCGACGCGGACCGCCTCACCGGCGGAGCGGCCGCGCCCCCGCCGTGCCCGTCCCGGCCCCGGCTCCCGCCACGGCGTCGTCGTGCCTGCGGTCCGCCGCGTACTCGCGGTTCTCGCAGACCGCCGCCCAGGCGTTGCGGCGCGCGTGCCGCTGCCCCGGGGCCGACAGGACGCTCTCGGCGAACCGCAGCGCCACCCCCACCGATCGGATCCGCATCCGCATGCCGAACAGCTCCTCTCCTGGCTGGAATGGCCGAGAAGAATCGAACGCCCATCAGGGTCCAGCGTCCCCACCCCGTGTTACCAGTCCGTGACCAGGCAGTCAAAGCGGGGTGAAAACCGGAAGGGCGGAGCCGTGGCTCCGCCCTTCGAATGGCTCAAACGGATCGAACCGGTCGGGAGACCGTCAGACCGAGGCCTGCTCGCGCCGCTCCAGCGCCTGCCGGTACAGCCGGCCGGCCCGGTACGAGGAGCGCACCAGCGGGCCGGACATGACGCCGGCGAAGCCCAGCTCCTCGGCCTCCTCCTGGAGCTCGACGAACTCCTGCGGCTTCACCCAGCGCTCGACCGGGTGGTGGCGCAGCGAGGGGCGCAGGTACTGGGTGATGGTGATCAGCTCGCAGCCTGCGCCGACCAGGTCGGCCAGCGCCTGGCTGACCTCCTCGCGGGTCTCGCCCATGCCCAGGATCAGGTTGGACTTGGTCACCAGCCCGGCCGCGCGGGCCTGGGTGATGACGTCCAGCGAGCGCTCGTAGCGGAACGCGGGGCGGATCCGCTTGAAGATCCGGGGCACCGTCTCGACGTTGTGGGCGAGCACCTCGGGGCGGGAGGAGAACACCTCGGCGAGCTGCTCGGGGACCGCGTTGAAGTCGGGGATGAGCAGCTCGACGCCGGTGCGGCCGCCCTCGCGGCCGGCGGTCATCGCGTGCACCTGGCGCACGGTCTCGGCGTACAGCCAGGCGCCGCCGTCCTCCAGGTCGTCGCGGGCGACGCCGGTGATGGTGGCGTAGTTGAGGTCCATGGTCACGATGGACTCGGCGACCCGGCGCGGCTCGTCGCGGTCGAACTCGGCGGGCTTGCCGGTGTCGATCTGGCAGAAGTCACAGCGGCGGGTGCACTGGTCACCGCCGATGAGGAAGGTCGCCTCGCGGTCCTCCCAGCACTCGAAGATGTTGGGGCAGCCGGCCTCCTGGCAGACCGTGTGCAGCCCCTCCTTCTTCACCAGCGACTGGAGGGCGTTGTACTCCGGGCCCATCTTCGCGCGGGTCTTGATCCACTCGGGCTTCCGCTCGATGGGGGTCTCGCTGTTGCGGACCTCCAGGCGGAGCAGCTTCCTGCCGTCGGGCGCGACAGCGGACACGTGCGACTCCTAGAACTAGACGGGGTACCCCCAGGGTACGCCTGTGGTTGTACGGCCTTCGCCGGGCCTGCCGCCCTGCAATCGCAGGGCAACATGGCTACCGGCCAGTAGATTCCCCGCGGCCGACGGGACTTTCCGGCGGGACCATCCGCAGGACCTCCCGCGCGGGACGCTCCGGACGGGACTTTCCGCGCGGGGAGCTTCCGACGGCCGCCGAAGGGCCGCCGTCGGTCGTTCGGCGGGGCGGTCAGCGGCTGAGCGCCGGCTCCGGCAGCTCGGCGAAGAGCTCCGCCAGGTGCCGTTCGACCAACGGCGCCGCCTCGGCGACGGACAGCTCGCGCCCCAGCTCGCCGGTGAGCGAGGCGACGCCCGCGTCCCGGATGCCGCAGGGCACGATCTTGTCGAACCAGGTCATGTCCGGGTCGCAGTTGAGCGCGAAGCCGTGCATGGTCACCCCCCGGGCGACCCGCACGCCGATCGCGGCGAGCTTGCGGTCGTCGCCGCGCTGGCCGGCGTTGGAGGGCGCGTACTCGGGGCCGGCCAGCCGCGGGTCGATGCCCAGCGGCAGGCCCATCCGCAGGGTCAGCTTGCCGATGTCCACCACCTGCGCCGGGTCCACCACGGCGTCCGGGAGGGACTGGCCCAGTACCCAGACCCCGCTGCGGCCCTCGACCCGGGTGGTCCCGACGCCGAACTCGTCGGCGGTGCGGATCAGCGCCTCCTCCAGCCGGCGGACGTAGGCGATGACGTCGATCGGGTCGGGCAGCTTGACGATCGGGTAGCCGACCAGCTGGCCGGGGCCGTGCCAGGTGATCTCCCCGCCCCGGTTGACCTCGACCACCGGGGTGCCGTCCAGCGGCAGGTCGGCGGGGTTGGTGCGCTTGCCCATGGTGTACACCGACTGGTGCTCCAGGAGCAGGACGGTGTCCGGGATCTCGTCCGCGACCCGCAGCGCGTGCAGCCGCTGCTGCTCCTCCCAGGCCTCCTGGTAGGGCACGGTCCGCTCGCCTATGCCCATGTGCACGAAACGCACGTTCTCGCTCATGCGCCCACCTCGCCGCGCTCGGCGGACGCTCCGCGAGACGCGCCGCCCCCGATCGTTCGCTCGCTAAGCTCGCTCACCGCTGCCGCTCCTTGCCAGGCGTTCGAGACCAACCTCGCCACTGTACGCCCAGCCCGGACCGCCCCCGCCCGGCCCGTGCCCGCCGGCCGTCCGACCCCGCCGGCCGTCCGACCCCGTCGGCCGTCCGACCGCGCCGGGGCCCGTGCTCCTCAGCCGCCCGGCCCCGCCTCGCCCCCGGCGAGCAGCTGGAGCCGCAGCGCGAGCTGGAGCTCCAGCGACCGCTCCGGGTGGTTCCAGTCCCGCCCGAGCAGGGCCTCGACCCGGTCCAGCCGCTGGACCACGGTGTTCACGTGGACGTGCAGCTCGTCCTTGGCCCGGGTCAGGCTGCCGCCGCAGTCGAAGTAGGCGCGCAGGGTGCGGACCAGCTCGGTGCCGCGCCGGGCGTCGTACGCCAGCAGCGGGCCGAGCGTCGCGCCGACGAAGCCGTCCACGTCGTGGCCGTCGCCGAGCAGCACGCCGAGGAAGCCGAGCGCGCGGGCCGAGGCGCCCTCCCCGGCGCGGCCGAGCACCCGCAGCGCCCGGACGCAGCGCAGGCCCTCGGCGTAGGAGGCGGCCAGCGCGGACGGTCCGGCGGCCGGCCGCCCGGCGCCGACGGTGACCGGGAACCCGGCCAGCCGGGCCAGCCGCTCGGCGGCCTGCCGGGCGGTCGCCTCCGGGCCGTCGGTGCCCTCGGCGCCGCCGGCGTCGACGGGCGTCAGCAGCACCACCGTGTCGGCGTGCTCGGCGCTGACGCCGCGGGAGCCGAACAGGTAGCGCCGGGCCGCGCCCGCCAGCCGTCCCCGGTCGTCGTCCTTCCCGTCGGCCGGCTCCGCGACCAGCACCAGGTGCGGCCGGGCGAGGTCGACGCCGAGCCGGCGGCCGCGCGCGGTGAGCCCGGCGGGGTCGCGCTCGGGCGCGGTCAGCAGGTCGGTGAGCAGCTCGCCGCGGACCCGGTTCTCGGTCTCGGCGACCGAGCGGCGCAGCAGCAGGAGCAGCGCGGTGACCACGCTGGCCCGCTCGAACAGCCGCCGGTCGGCGTCGTCGAGGTCGGGCCGGCCGCGCAGCACCATGGTGCCGAGCGCGTCGTGCCCGGCCAGCACCGCGCACACCCACTGCTCGCCGTGCCGTACGGACCGGCCCTCGGCGCGGGAGGCGGCGACCGCCTCGGCCAGTTCGGCGGCGGGTGCGGAGCGTCCGGCCAGCGGCTCGCCCTCGGCGTCCAGGACCGCTATCTCGCCGCCCAGCAGGACCGCGACGGCGGCGGCGACGTCCGGCACCTCGGCGCCGCGCAGCACCAGGTCGGTGAGCCGGTCGTGGGCCTGCTCGGCGCGCTGGACGGCGGCCGAGTGGGCCCGGACCAGTTCGTTGGCGGCGTTCAGCTCGGCGAGCGCGGCCCGGGTGTCGGCCAGCGACTTGGCGGTGTCCAGGGCGATCGCGGCGTGGGCGGCCAGCGAGCAGAGCAGGGCGACCTCGTCGGGGGAGAAGGCGCGGGGGGTGCGGTCGGCGGCGAACAGGACGCCGATGACCTGACCGCCGATCAGCAGCGGTACCCCGATGATCGCCACCAGGCCCTCGTCCAGCACGCCCGCGTCGATCGTGCCGGTGTGGTGGAACCGTTCGTCGGTGCGGTAGTCGGGGGTGGCGTACGGGCGGGCGGTCTGCGCGACCAGCCCGCCCAGGCCGTCGCCGAGGCTGAGCCGCAGCGTCTGGAACAGCGCGGAGACCGAGCCGTCGGTGACCCTCATGTAGGTGTCGCCCGCGGCCTCGTCCGGCAGGGTCAGGTACGCGATGTCGGTGCCGAGCAGCATCCGGGCCCGGCGGACGATCGCCTGGAGCACGCTGTCCAGGTCCCGGGAGGCCGCGAGGTCCCCGGCGGTGTCGAACAGCGCGGTCAACTCGGCTTCGCGGCGCCGGTGCTGACGCAGGGTGCGGTGGACCCGCAGGGCCTGCCAGGTGGCGTCGTCGATCTCGGCGAGGACGGCGGCCGGCGCGCCGCGGCGGCGGGCGTCGGCCAGCACGTCGGCGAAGTCCTCGGTGGCGGCGCCGGAGGCGAGCAGGTCGAGCAGCCGCCGCAGCGCGGGCGCGGCGCTTTCGTGAGGGTGGTTCATGGTGCGTGCTGCCAATCGGCGTCGGTTCCGTCGGTTCCGAGAAAGCGCGATCGTATCGGCTCGTCCTCAGGCGACGGCCGGCTTGCCGATCGCGGCGGCGTCCGGATCCCCGGCCTCGCTCCCGTCCCCGTCCTCGACGGCCGCGAGGTCCTGACCCCTGGTCTCCCGGCCGCAGAGCACCGCCAGCACGGTGATCGCCGCCGCGATGGCGACGTACACCGCGATGGGGGTGGCGCTGCCGTAGTCCTTGAGCAGCGCGGTGGCGATCAGCGGCGCGGGGGCGCCGGCCGCCACCGAGGAGAACTGGGCCCCGATCGAGGCGCCCGAGTAGCGCATCCGGGTCGCGAACAGCTCGGAGAAGAAGGCGGCCTGGGGCGCGTACATCGCGCTGTGGAAGACCAGGCCGACGGTCACGGCGGCGACCAGCGAGCCGAAGGACCTGGTGTCCACCAGCCCGAAGAAGACGAAGGCCCAGACACCCACCCCGACCGCGCCCACCAGGTACACCGGCCTGCGCCCGACCCGGTCGGACAGCGCGCCGAACAGCGGGATCAGCGCGAACTGGATCGCGGAGGCGATCAGGACGGCGTTCAGCGCGGTCTGCTTGGAGAAGTGCGCGTGGGTCACGGCGTAGGTGAGGACGAAGGTCGTCATCACGTAGTAGGAGATGTTCTCCGCCATCCGCGCGCCCATGGCCACCAGCACCTCCCGCCAGTGGTGGCGCACCACCTCGACCAGCGGCGGCCGTTCGGCGGCCCTCCGCTCCGCCTGCCGCTTCCGCTGCGCGGCCAGCGCCTGTTTGAACAGCGGCGACTCGTCCACCGCGAGCCGGATCCACAGGCCGACCCCGACCAGTACCGCCGACAGCAGGAACGGCACCCGCCAGCCCCAGGCCAGGAAGGCGGCGTCCGACTGCACCGCCGTCATCAGCGACAGCACCCCGGCCGCCAGCAGGTTCCCGGCCGGGGCCCCGCCCTGCGGCCAGGACGCCCAGAACCCGCGCCGCCGCTGGTCCCCGTGCTCCGACACCAGCAGTACGGCGCCGCCCCACTCACCGCCGAGCGCGAAGCCCTGCACCAGCCGCAGCACCGTCAGCAGCACCGGCGCCGCGACGCCGATCGAGTCGTAGGTCGGCAGCAGCCCGATCGCCGTGGTGGCCCCGCCCATCAGCAGCAGGCTCACCACCAGCAGCCGCTTGCGCCCGATCCGGTCCCCGAAGTGGCCGAACACCAGCGCTCCGAGCGGCCGCGCCGCGAAGCCGATCGCGTAGGTCAGGAAGGACAGCAGCGTCCCGGTCAGCGGATCGCTGTGCGGGAAGAACAGTTTCCCGAAGACCAGCGCGGCCGCCGTTCCGTACAAGAAGTAGTCGTACCATTCCACGGTTGTTCCGATGAGGCTCGCGGCCACGATGCGTGGCAGTGAGCCTCCGGTGGTTTTCGGAGCGTCTGTGCCGTTCATGGTCACCACTTCCGGGTGGGGGGACGGTGTCGCCACAAGGTAGGAAGCGCTCGACCCCGGGACTATGTGACTGGCTCATATAGCCCCGGGGTCGAATATGGCTGTCTGCCCTATGGGTGCCCGCTCCGTCCACGGAGGGTTCCCGGCCCGCCGCGCCGTCCGTCAGTGCGCCGTCCAGCCGCCGTCGACGGGGAGGCTGGAGCCGGTGATGTAGGAGGCGGCGGGGGAGCAGAGCCAGACGGCCAGCTGGGCGACCTCCTCGGGTTCGATGAGGCGCTTCACGGCGGTGCGGTCGAGCATGATCCGCTCCACCACCTCCTCCTCGGGGATGCCGTGGGCGAGCGCCTGGGCGGCGATCTGCTTCTCCACCAGCGGGGTCCGGACGTAGCCCGGGTTGACGCAGTTGCTGGTGACGCCGTGCGGCGCGCCCTCCAGGGCGACGGTCTTGCTCAGGCCCTCCAGGGCGTGCTTCGCGGTGACGTAGGCGGACTTGAAGGCGCTGGCGCGCAGGCCGTGGACGGAGGAGACGTTGACGACCCGGCCCCACCCCTGCTCGTACATGTGCGGCAGGGTGCGGCGCAGGATGCGGAACGGCGCCTCGACCATGACCCGCTGGATCAGCGCGAAGCGGTCCGGGGGGAACTCGTGCACGGGCGCGACGTGCTGGAGGCCGGCGTTGTTGACGACGATGTCGGCGTCGTCCGGGAGGGCGTCCACGGCCGCGGGGTCGCCGAGGTCGGCGACGACCGCGCGGCCGCCGATCCGCTCGGCGAGCTCCTCGGCCGGGCCGGCCGCGAGGTCCACGACGTAGACCCGGGCGCCGGCCCCGGCGAGGGCCTCGGCGCAGGCCCGGCCGATGCCGGAGGCGGCCCCGGTGACCATGGCCGTGCGGCCGGCGAGCGGGCGGGCAGTAGAGGTGTCCATGGCCGAGAACGGTAGGAATCCGGCGGCCCCGCTCCCATGTGACGGACCGCCACAGCATCCCTCTGAGCTGTGGTGTTCTCCGCCATGACGGTGGCGCGAGGACCGAACGGCGGATCGACCCTCGGAACAGCCGACGGTTCGGTCGCGGACGGCCAAACCCGAGGTGACCCGGCTTCCCCACAATGGGCGCGATTGCTTCACCCGTTCGGTGGATTGCTCGGTCAGATCCACCCATAGCGCCCGAATGCTCGCTACATTCACGCCGATTCCCGACAGGGGGCGCCGCCCCAGGCCGCCGAAGTGCTGGTGAGGCCCGGTGCGACGTCCGAGAGGTGTTGACAGACATGCCCCAACGGCCTGCAACCGACAGCCCGGCGTACGGACCGCTCGACCCGCTCGGCCAGCACCGAGGGCCGGTCGGCCGGACCCTTCCGGACGCCCCCGACGCCCTGACCGCCGACACGCTGACCGACGACGCCCCGGCCGCCGACGACCTGCGGCTGCCGGTGCAGGCCACACCCGACCGGCACGAGGCCCCCGTCGCACCCGCGCCGGCCCCGGCCCGCGGCGCCGGCCACTCCGGCCCGGCCCCGCAGAACGGCCAGCTCGCGGCGCTGATCGAGGAGGCCGGCTTCTCGCACGCCGGCCTCGCCCGCCGGGTCGACCAGCTCGGCCTGGAGCACGGCCTCGACCTGCGCTACGACAAGACCTCGGTCACCCGCTGGCTGCGCGGCCAGCAGCCCCGCGGGGCCACCCCGGCGCTGATCGCCGAGGTCTTCACCCGCCGGCTCGGCCGCCGCCTCACCGCCCAGGACCTCGGCCTGGACGCCTGCGCCCCGGTCTACGCCGGCCTGGAGTTCGCCGAGACGCCGCAGGAGGCGGTGGACATCGTGGCGAGCATGTGGCGCAAGGACAACGGGCCGCAGTCCGAGCTGCGCCGGATCGCCTTCACCCCGGCGGGCCTGGTCGTCCCCAGCCGGGACTGGCTGATCGGCCGCACCGACGAGCGGGTCGCCCGGGACGGCTCCACCCTGGCCCGGCCGGACACCGCCACCGGGCCGCCGTCCGGCAGCGCCACCTCCGCGGCCATCACCGGTGCCCCGGCGCCGGGAGCGCCCGGCGCGTCCGGCGCGGGCCCGGTGCGCGGCCCGGGCGCCCCCGTCGCCCGCAGCACGGCCGGCACCACCGGCACCGCCCCCACCATCGGCCGGGTGCCCGTCCAGAGCCGCCGGCCGCCGCTCGCGGTCGAGCCGCCGTACTCCGACCCGGCCCGGGAGTCCCGTCCCGCCCTGCGGGTCGGCCGCGGCGACATCGCCGCCATCCGCGCCGTCGGCGACCTCTTCCGGGCGCTCGACCACGCCTACGGCGGCGGCCACGCCCGCCAGGCGCTGGTGCGCTACCTGGAGAGCGAGGCCGAGCCGATGCTGCGCGGCCGCTACGGCGAGCAGATCGGCCGGGCCCTGTTCGGCGCGGTCGCCGACCTCACCAGGCTGGCCGGCTGGACGTCCTTCGACATCGCCGCGCACGGCCTGGCCCAGCGCTACTTCGTCCAGGCGCTGCGGCTCTCCCAGGCCGCCGGGGACCGCGCCCTCGGCGGCTACGTGCTGGTGACGATGAGTCAGCAGGCCGTCCACCTGGGCCACGGCCGGGAGGCGGTCCAGCTCGCCCGGGTCGCCCAGCAGGGCGTCGGCACCGCCGTGCCGCCGGTCGTCCAGTCGCTGATGCACGCCGCCGAGGCGCGCGGGCACGGT
Organism: Kitasatospora sp. NPDC034533; assembly: GCF_055575155.1. Taxonomy (NCBI): domain Bacteria; kingdom Bacillati; phylum Actinomycetota; class Actinomycetes; order Kitasatosporales; family Streptomycetaceae; genus Kitasatospora; species Kitasatospora sp. NPDC034533. Next base: position 180,155 of record NZ_JBVITE010000007.1, on the reverse strand, counting down.
CTGCTGGGCGACGTCCGCTCCTGCACCACGGCCCTGGTGCGCGCCGAGCGCGCCCTGGCCGCGGCCCGGGCGGGCGACGAACTGCCCTCCTGGGCCCGGTACTTCGACGAGGCCCAGCTCTCCGACGAGTTCGCCCACTGCTACCGCGACCTCCAGCAGTGGCGGACGGCCGCGCAGCACGCCGAGAAGTCGCTGCGGCTGCGCTCGCCCGCCTACGCGCGCAGCCGGATCTTCTGCCGGCTGGTGCTGGCGACCGCCCGGCTCGGCATGGGGGACCTCGACGAGGCCTGCACCATGGCCACCGACGCGCTGCGGGCGGCCGGCGAGATGCGCTCGGCCCGCTCGCTGGAGTACGTCCGGGACTTCCACCGCCGGCTCACCCCGTACCGGGGCAGCCCGGTGGCCCGGGCCTTCGAGGAGTCGGCGCGGCAGGCGGGGGTGATCTGAGGGAACGGGTGCGTGGGGGCCGGCCCCCACGCACCCGGCTCAGCACGGCCGTCCGTCGGCTCCGGGTGCCTTCGGCCGGGCGTCTCGGGGCGCCCGGCAGCGGGCCGTCAGGCGGCTGCCTCGGCCTCCGGGGCGTGGGCCGGCACGCCGAGGTCGCGCAGCACCGCCCGGGCCGCCCGCCGCCCGGAGACCAGCGCGCCCTGGACGGTGCTGGTGTCCCGGTGGTCCCCGGCGACGTACAGCCCGGCCAGCAGCCGCACCGGGCGGCGGGGGTTGTGCGGCGGCGGCATCGCGGGCAGCGCGTCCGGGACGTGCCGCACGCCGAGGAACTGCCAGCCCGCCGTCGAGGTGCCGTACAGCTCGGCCAGCCGCGCCCGGACGGTCGGCTCCAGCCCGGCGGGGCCGCCCAGGTCGAAGGCGCGCCGGCCGAGCACGGTGGTGGCGATCAGCGACTGTCCGGCCGGGGCGTAGGACGGGTGCAGCTCGCTGAGCACCAGGGAGTGCGAGACCAGCGGCGGGTGGCCGTTCGGCCGGTCGCCGTCGAGCAGCAGGACGGCCTCGCCCAGCGGGGCGCGGTCGGCCGCGTGGAAGAACGTCGTGACGGGGTGGAAGTCCGGCAGCCGCAGCCCGGGCAGCAGCTCGGCGGCGGCGCGGGCGTCGGTGGCGACGACGACGGCCTGGGCGCCGATCCTGCCGTGCGCGAGGGTCTCCACGCCGTCCGCGGCGATCGCGGTGACCCGCACCCCCGCGCGGACGGTACCGGCGGGCAGGGCGGCGGCCAGCTGGGCCGGGACCGCCGCGATCCCGCCGGCGGGCAGACAGAGCCGCCCGCGCGCGTACGAGCGCAGCACCAGGTCGGCGACCCGGCTGCTGGTGCCGAGCGCCGGATCGGAGAGCAGGGCGCTGAGCAGCGGGCGCAGGAAGCCGTCGACGGCGCGCGGGGCGAGGCCGTGACCGCCCAGGGCACGGGCGGTGGTGGTCTCCGGGCGTGCCCGGAGCCGGCCGACCGGGGTGCCGGCGAGCCGGCCGAGCCAGCCCCCCAGGCGGGCCTTGTCCAGCGGGCTGCCGAGCGGAGCCCGGGTGGCGGCCTGCCGGGCGACGGCGAGGTGCGGGTCTCCGGCGCGGTACCGCCGGCCGGCGCTGTGCACCAGGACGCCGGGTGCGAGCGGACGCAGGTCGAGGCGTTCGAGGTCGAGCGTGCGGCGGAGTTCGGGGAAGGCGGTGTTCAGCAGGTGACTGCCGTCGTCGAGCCGGAATCCGTCCTGCTCGCGGGTGGCCATCCGGCCGCCGATCCGGTCGGTGCTCTCCAGGAGCTGGACGGTGAGGCCGTGGCCGGTGAGCACGCGGGCGGCGGCCAGGCCCGCGAGTCCGGCGCCGACCACGACGACGTCCGGGTCGGACGGCCGGCGGGCGCGGCGGGTGAAGTCGTACGTGGGCACTGGGGTGCTCCCTCCCTGGTCCCGGGGCTCCGGCCGACGCAGGCAGCGGGGTGCCGGGACACGGTCCGTGGAGGGTGATGCCCAGTCAGTGTGAGCATCAGACAAGCACATCGGGCCGGATCCGGGGGCCGGGCGGGGGGCGGGCGGCAGCGGGTGGGGCGTGGTCACGGACAGTGCGCCGTGACGGCCAGGTTCGGGCGTCGGCGGGCGCGTACGGTCACCGGGGGCGTGCGACGCGCCCGTCGCGTGCTCCCGTGCGCCCCCTCCCCGGGCCCCCTTCGACTCCGCCCGGCATATGCCCCTGGCCAGGGCGGATGCCGTAGTCGGAGTACGCACGGCCGTGCGCGCCCCGCCCGGACACCAGCCCGCCCAGCGCGCGCCGCCACCCGCGCGCCCGTACCGGCCGGCACGCGCTCACGGACCGCGACCCGCGCCCGCTCGCGAACCGGCCCCGTACCGCCCCGCACGCCCGCTCTTGCGCGGTGCCCGTCACATCCGCCCGTCACATCGCCGCGAGCACCGCCGAGTACACGTCCGGGTGGGTGAAGCGGAAGCCCGCGTCCAGCAGCCGCCGCGGCACCACCCGGTGACTGCCGACCACCTCGATCGCCAGCTCGCCGAGCACCGCCCTGAGCACCGCCTCCGGCACCGGGAACGGCGTCGGCCGCCGCAGCGCCCGCCCGAGCGCGGTGGTCAGCTCGGCGTTGGTCGCCGGGTTCGGCGCGGTGAGGTTGAAGGCGCCGGAGAGGTCGTCGTGGTCGATCAGGAACCGCAGCGCGGCCACCTCGTCGTGCAGCGAGATGAAGCTCCAGTACTGCCGCCCGTTGCCGAGCCGCCCGCCGAGCCCCAGCTTGAACAGCGGGAACAGCCGCGCCCCGGCCCCGCCGGAGGCGGACAGCACCATTCCGGTGCGCGGGTGGACGACCCGGATGCCGGCCCGCTCGGCGGGCCGGGCGGCGTCCTCCCACTCCCGGCAGACCTCGGCGAGGAAGTCGTCGCCGGCGGGGGAGTCCTCGTCGATCACCCGGTCACCGGTCTGCCCGTACCAGCCGACCGCGGAGGCGCTCACCAGCACCCGCGGCGGCTCCTTGAGCTCGGCCAGCGCGACGGCCAGCGTCTCGGTGCCGTACACCCGGCTCTCCCGGATCTCCCGCTTGTAGGAGTCCGTCCAGCGGTGGTCGCCGACCCCGGCGCCGGCCAGGTGCACCACGGCCTGGACGCCGGTCAGCCCGTCCCGCTCGACCTCGCCGAGCAGGGGGTTCCAGCCGATCGCCGTACTGCCGTCCGGCCGTGGGCCCGTCTTCGAACGGTGCCGGACGAGCCGGACCACCTCATGGCCGTCCGCCAGCAGGGAGCGGACGAGTGCCGAACCGATCAAACCCGTGGAGCCCGTGACAGCGATGCGCATGTCCCCATCCTCGCAGCTCCCACGCGCCTTCGACGGCCCGTCACGGTCCCGCGCGCCTCGTTAGCATGGCGCGCATGTCTGACGACGATCTGATCATCCGTACGGCCCGGAGCGAGGACGAGCGAGGGCTCGCCGTCCTGAACCACGCGGCCTGGTCCCCCCTGTCCGACGTCTCCCCCTGCCCGCCCGTCGAGGACCCGGTCTTCGACGAGCGGCACACCCCCGAGCAGTACCTGCTGGCCGTGCTGGACGGCCGGATCGTCGGCTACGTCCGCCAGGTCCCGGCCACCCCGCTCGCGAGCAACCGCCACGTGCGGCAGATCCAGGGGCTGGCCGTCGACGGCACGGTCCGAGGCCGGGGCATCGGCCGCCGCCTTGTCGAGGCGGCCTGTGCGGCGGCCCGGGCCGAGGGCGCCCGCAAGATGGGCCTGCGGGTGCTCGGCTGGAACGCCCCGGCCCGCCGCCTCTACGAGAGCTGCGGCTTCGTCGTCGAGGGCTCGCTGACCGAGGAGTTCCTGATCGACGGCCGGTACGTGGACGACATCTGGATGGCCCGCCGCCTGGCCGACTGACCGCCGGAGCCCGCCCGCCGATGGACCGCCGACCGCCCGAACGGACGTGCCCGCATCCCGAACGGGCCTGCGGCAGGGGGTGGTTGGCCGTTGCGGGTGGTGCGGAGTCGTGACAGTCCGAGCCTGTCTGGACCGCCGCCGCGCCGGGTACCGTACGGCCGTGAGCAACTCGACGCCTCCCGGGTGGTACCCGGTCCCGGGTGCGGACGGCACCCCCGGTCACGAGCGGTGGTGGGACGGCAGCGCCTGGACCGACGAGGTCAGGCCGCTCCCGGGCGGCGCCGGGGGCGGGCTCGCCGACGCCGCCACCCAGCCCTGGCAGCAGGTGCCCGACCAGCGGCCCGGCTACGGCTACCCCGGCGGCTCGCCCGCCCCGACGTACGGCTACCCCGCTCAGGGGCAGGGCGGCCACCAGGCCCAGGGCGGTCACCAGGGCCGGACCGACTACCCGGCCCAGGCCGGCTATCCGGCCCAGGGCAGCTATCCGGCCCAGGGCGGCTATCCACCGGAGAACCCGGGCTACGGCCCCGCCGGCTACTACCCGCCCCCGGCCAAGCCCCGGACCGGGATGATCGTCGGCATCGCGGTCGCCGTCCTGGCCGTGGGCGGCATCGCCGCCGGGATCGCCTTCAGCGGTGGCGGCGAGGACCGGCGGGCGGACCCGCTCCCGGGCCCCACCGTCACCGTGACCCAGAGCAGCAGCCCCACGCCCAGCCCCAGCCCGACGGTCCCCAGGCCGAGCCAGACGCCGCCCAAGCCCGCGCCGGTGGTCAAGACCACCGTCCCCGACCCGCAGCACGCGATCATCGTGCCGGTCTTCGAGGGCTGGGAGACGTCGACCGAGCTCCAGCACTCGGCGATCTTCCTCGGCACCGGCCGCTACCCCTGCCCGACCGGGGGCACCTGCGTCCGCGGCCAGTTCTCGATCGAGAAGGACACCATCGAGGGCACCTCCTCCAGGGCGGCGGCCGAGGCCGCGATGCCCGCCTACGCCGGGGGGATCTTCTCCGGGATCAGCTCCCACACCGACGCCGGCTCCGGCTACGTCAAGGTGGCCGGCGTGCTCGGCTACGCCACCCGCTGGCACGTCCGCACCTCGGACGGCACCCAGGGCTACGCCCTGCTCGCCGCCCTCCCGGCGAAGGGCGGCGGCTTCGTCGTCATGGAGGGCGGCGTGGACGACAGCCCGTCAGCGCCGGACTTCTCGGTGCTGGACCAGCTCCTCAACGGCATCGCGCAGGACAGCTCCTCGGGCAGCAGCACCTGACGCCGCCGGGACACGGCCGGCCGTGAGGGCGGCCGGGGGCCTCAGTCCCCGTACCGCTCCCAGAGCTTGGGGAATCGCTTCGCCATGGCGTCCGGGTCGTCGAAGTCCAGCGCCGGCCCGGCGGGCCTGCCGGCCTGCCGCCCGCCGACGTCGGGCAGCGGCAGCCCGGTCAGTTGCTCGTACGCCTCGTCGGCGGCGTAGCCGAGGTCCTCGGCCTCGCCGTCCTCCTCCTCGTCGAACTCGGGCAGCAGGTCCGCGAGGTCGTCCGGCTCGGCCAGAGCACCCTCGAAGACCTCCCGGCCCTGGCCGATCAGCCAGAAGCGGAAGTAGTCGAAGGTGTCGGCGGAGGCGCCGTCGAGCAGCAGGTAGGCCGCGCCCCACAGGTCGTTCCGGTAGGCCCGCCGGTACCGCGCCTGGAACAGCCGGGCGAAGTCGATCACGTCGTCCGGGGTCAGCTGGAGGAGCCGTTCCACCAGGAGGTCGGCCTGCTCGTCGGGGTCCCCGTCGGCCGCGTCGCGGGTTTCGTCGATGATCTGCCAGAAGTCCGTCTCGTCCATCACCGCTCAAGCATCCCCGTTCGGCCGCGTCCGCGCATGCCACGACTCGGCGCGGGTCGCTCACACTTCCCGGGCCCGCCCGGCCCGGGGAACGGCGGAACCCCGCGCCGTCCGGGGACGACGCGGGGTTCCGTACGCGGGGGCACCGCGGTGACCGGGTGGGGTCAGAGGCCGAGCTCGACCTCGAACTCGCCGGCCTCCAGGATCTCCTTGACCGAGACCAGGTAGCGGGCGGCGTCGGCGCCGTCCACCAGGCGGTGGTCGTAGGAGAGCGACAGGTAGACCATGTCGCGGATGCCGATGGCGGTGCCGCCGTCGGACTCGATGACCACCGGGCGCTTGACGGTGGCGCCGATGCCCAGGATGGCGACCTGGTTCGGCGGCACGATCACGGTGTCGAACAGCGCACCGCGAGAGCCGGTGTTGCTGATGGTGAAGGTGGCACCGGACAGCTCGTCCGGGGTGATCTTGTTGTTGCGGACCTTGCCGGCCAGCTCGGCGGTCTTCTTCGAGATGCCGGCGATGTTGAGGTCGCCCGCACCCTTGATGACCGGGGTCATCAGACCCTTCTCGGAGTCCACCGCGATACCGATGTTCTCGGTGTCGAAGTAGGTGACCGTGCCCTCGGCGTCGTTGATCCGGGCGTTGACGACCGCGTGGACCTTCAGCGCCTGGGCGGCGGCCTTGACGAAGAACGGCATCGGGGAGAGCTTGACGCCCTCGCGGGCCAGGAAGCCGTCCTTGGCCTTGTTGCGCAGCGACATGATCTTGGTGACGTCCACCTCGACCACGCTGGTCAGCTGGGCCTGCTCGTGCAGCGCCTTCATCATGTTGTCGCCGATGACCTTGCGCATGCGGGTCATCTTGACCGTCTGGCCGCGCAGGGCGGACGGCGCGGCGGCGGCCTTCGGCGCGGCGGCCGGGGCAGCGGCGGCGACCGGGGCCGGAGCGGCCTTGGCGGCCTCCGCGGCGGCGATGACGTCCTGCTTGCGGATGCGGCCGCCGACGCCGGTGCCGGTGACGGAGGACAGCGCGACGCCGTGCTCGGCGGCGAGCTTGCGCACCAGCGGGGTGACGTAGGCGTCACCGTTGTCGGCCACCGGGGCGGCCGGGGCCGGAGCGGCGACCGGGGCCGGGGCGGCCGGAGCCGGAACCGGGGCGGCGGGGGCCGGAGCGGCAGCAACCGGAGCGGCCGGAGCCGGAGCCGGGGCAGCGGGGGCCGGGGCGGCGGGGGCCGGGGCGGCGGCCGGGGCCGGAGCAGCGGCCGGGGCCGGGGCGGCAGCCGGAGCAGCGGCAGCCGGAGCCGGAGCAGCGGCGGCGGCACCGGCGGCACCGATCAGCGCGAGCTGGGCGCCGACCTCGGCGGTCTCGTCCTCGCCGACCAGGATCTTCACCAGGGTGCCGGCGACCGGCGACGGGATCTCGGTGTCGACCTTGTCGGTGGAGACCTCGAGCAGCGGCTCGTCGACCTCGACCGTGTCGCCCTCGGCCTTCAGCCAGCGGGTGACGGTGCCCTCGGTGACCGACTCGCCCAGCGCGGGCAGCAGGACCGGGGTGGCGTCGGCGGCCGGGGCGGCGGCCGGGGCCGGGGCGGCGGCCGGAGCGGCCGGGGCCTCGGCGACCGGAGCCGGAGCGGCAACCGGGGCGGCGGGGGCCGGAGCGGCGGCCGGGGCCGGAGCCGCGGCCGGAGCGGCCTCGGCGGCCGGGGCCGGAGCGGCGGCCGGGGCGCCCGAACCGTCGTCGATGACCGCCAGCTCGGCGCCCACCTCGACGGTCTCGTCCTCGGCGACCTTGATCGAGGAGAGGATGCCGGAAGCCGGGGCCGGGATCTCGGTGTCGACCTTGTCGGTCGACACCTCCAGCAGCGGCTCGTCGACCTCGACACGCTCACCCTCGGCCTTCAGCCAGCGGGTGACGGTGCCCTCGGAAACGCTCTCGCCCAGCGCGGGCAGTGTTACTGAGACCGCCATGGTTTCAGCGACTCCTATCAAGTCTTGCGTACGGGAGGTACTTGCGTACGGGAAGTACCGGGAAAGGGGGGTGGGGCGTGATCAGTCGTGCGCGTGCAGCGGCTTGCCGGCCAGCGCCAGGTGCGCCTCGCCCAGGGCCTCGGACTGGGTCGGGTGCGCGTGGATGAGCTGCGCGACCTCGGCCGGCAGGGCCTCCCAGTTGTAGATCAGCTGGGCTTCGCCGACCTGCTCGCCCATGCGGGCGCCGACCATGTGGACGCCGACCACGGCGCCGTCCTTGACCTGGACGAGCTTGATCTCGCCGGCGGTCTTCAGGATCTTGCTCTTGCCGTTGCCGGCCAGGTTGTACTTCAGGGTGACGACCTTGTCCTTGCCGTACAGCTCGACGGCCTTGGCCTCGGAGATGCCGACGGAGGCGACCTCCGGGTTGGAGTAGGTCACCCGCGGAACGCCGTCGTAGTCGATCGGCACCGGCTTGAGGCCGGCCAGGCGCTCGGCGACCAGGATGCCCTCGGCGAAGCCGACGTGGGCCAGCTGGAGGGTCGGGACGAGGTCGCCGACGGCGGAGATGGTGGGCACGTTGGTGCGCATGTACTCGTCGACCAGGACGTAGCCGCGGTCCATCGCGACGCCGTTCTCCTCGTAGCCGAGGCCGGCCGAGACCGGGCCGCGGCCGATGGCGACGAGCAGCAGGTCGGCGTCGATCTGCTTGCCGTTCTCGGTGGAGACGCGGACACCGGTCTCGGTGTACTCCACGCCCGAGAAGCGGGCCTTCAGCTCGAACTTGATGCCGCGCTTGCGGAAGGCGCGCTCCAGCAGCTTGGAGGAGTTCTCGTCCTCCAGCGGGACGAGGTGCGGCAGCGCCTCGACGATGGTGACCTCGACGCCGAAGGACTTCCAGACCGAGGCGAACTCGACGCCGATGACGCCGCCACCGAGGATGACGACGGACTTCGGGATGCGGTCGAGCTTGAGGGCGTGGTCCGAGGAGATCACGCGGTTGCCGTCGATCTCCAGGCCCGGGATCGAGCGCGGCACGGAACCGGTGGCCAGAACGATGTGACGGCCTTCGATGCGCTGGCCGTTGACGTCCACCGAGGTCTGCGAGGAGAGCTTGCCCGCGCCCTGGATGAAAGTGACCTTGCGGGAGGCCACCAGGCCCTGGAGGCCCTTGTACAGGCCGGCGATGACGTCGTCCTTGTACTTGTGGACGCCGTTGATGTCGATGCCCTGGAAGGTGGCCAGCACGCCGAACTCGGCGGCCTCCTTCGTCTCGTCCGCGATCTCCGCGGCGTGCAGGAGCGCCTTGGTCGGGATGCAGCCGCGGTGCAGGCAGGTGCCGCCGAGCTCACCCTTCTCGACCAGGGCAACGCTCAGGCCCAGCTGAGCGGCGCGGAGCGCCGCGGCGTAACCGCCGCTTCCGCCTCCGAGAATGACTACGTCGAAAACGGTGCTGGCGTCGTTCGCCACGTCACGTCCTCCATGCATGGGGTGGGTCGCCGGGCCGGTCGCGGTCCGGTGGGTCGGAAGCCTTTGTGAGGCGCCCAGTCGTGCCGGAAATACATCTTCGCACTTGTTCACGGTGGCTGATGTCCGGGTCGGGCCGAGGGGTGTCCCGCGGAGCGGTCACCGGGGCGGGAGTACCCCCGACAGAAGGGCATCATCCCAGCTCAGCGCGGTATTGACAGCCGCCGGACGGGCGTCCTCCGCGCCACCCGGCGCGGCTTCTTCCGCTCTGTGGAACAAAGTTTCGCCCGCAGCGAACAGCCGTCCGTCAGGTCGCCCCGGTCTACCGGCAGGTAACCCGGCCGCAACGCCGACGGGGCCCGGCGCACGCGCGCCGGGCCCCGTCGCAGCGGGTCCTCGATCGAGGGCCTGGCGGATCAGGCCTTGCCGTTCGCCCTCTGCTCGGCGAAGCGGACCAGGGTGCGCACCGCGCTCGCGGTGCCGCCCTTCGGGGTGTAGCCGTACGGCGCGCCCTCGTGGAACGCCGGACCGGCGATGTCCAGGTGCGCCCAGTCGGTGCCCTCGGCCACGAACTCCTTCAGGAACAGGCCGGCCACCAGGCCGCCGCCCATCCGCTCGCCCATGTTGGCCAGGTCGGCGATGGTCGACTCGGTGAAGCCCTTGCGCAGGTCGGCCGGCAGCGGCATCGGCCAGGACTGCTCGCCCGCCTCGCCGGCCAGCGCGTGCAGGTCCTCGCGCAGCTCGTCGTCGTTGGCCATCACGCCGAAGGTGCGGTGGCCCAGGGCCAGCACCATGGCGCCGGTCAGGGTCGCCACGTCGACGATGACGTCCGGGTTCTCCTCGCCGGCCCGCACGATCGCGTCGGCCAGCACCAGGCGGCCCTCGGCGTCCGTGTTCAGGACCTCGACGGTCTTGCCGCCGTACATCCGCAGCACGTCACCCGGGCGGGTGGCGGAGCCGGACGGCATGTTCTCGGCCAGCGCCAGCCACGCGGTCACGTTGACGGCCAGGCCCAGGCGCTTGGCGGCCACCACGGCGGCGAACACGGCGGCGGCGCCGGCCATGTCGCACTTCATGGTCTCGTTGTGGCCGGCCGGCTTCAGCGAGATGCCGCCCGAGTCGTAGGTGATGCCCTTGCCGACGAACGCCAGGGTGGCCTTGGCCTTCGGGTGGGTGTAGGCCACCTTGACCAGGCGCGGCGGGTTGACCGAGCCGCCGCCGACGCCCAGCAGGCCGCCGAAGCCGCCCTTGGTCAGCGCCTTCTCGTCCAGCACCTCGACCTTGAGGCCGTGCTCCTTGCCGGCGGCCTGGGCGATCGCGGCGAAGCTCTTCGGGGTCAGGTCGTTCGGCGCGGTGTTGACCAGGTCGCGGGCCCGGTTCATCTCCTCGCCGATCGCGGTGGCGCGCTCCACGGCGGCCTTGGCGTCCTTGTTGCCCTTGCGGGCGGTCAGCACGACCAGCTCGCCGACCGGCTCCTTGCCGTTGCCGTCGGCCTTGTAGGTGCCGAAGGAGTACGAGCCGAGCAGACCGCCCAGCGCCACGGCCTCGACGGCCTCCGCGGACTCGGCCGGCAGGGCCAGCGCGGCCTTCTTGGTGCCGGCCAGGGTGCGGGCGGCGACACCGGCGGCGCGGCGCAGCGCCTCCAGCTCGTAACCGTCCTCGGCGGCCTCGCCCAGACCGACCGCGAGCACGAGCGCGGCCTTCAGGCCGGCGGCGGAGGGGACCTTGATGGCCTCGCCCTCGGCGCCGGTCGCGCCCAGGGTGCTGAGGACCTCGGTCAGCTTGCCCTCGAACGCCTCGTTCACGGCCTCGGCGCCGGGGGCCGGCACGATGCCCTTCGGGCCCTTCGCGACACCGATCACCAGGGCGTCCGCACGCAGCGAGGCGGCGGAGGAGGTGCTCACAGACAATGCAGTCACGTAATGCGTCCTGTTCTTTCGCGGTCCACGGCCGGCCACGGCGAGGCTGCCGCACCGGCGCAGCCCGCCGTCCCAGGCCGTCCGTCGGCGGGCGTCCGGGGTCCGGGGCCCCTGGCGCGCGCGGCCGCTCCGGCGGACGCGCGCACCAGAGGCCCCGGCTCCTCGGCGCGCGCCGGGCGGGCAGGACCTGCGGCGGTGCAGGGCTGCGGTGCTTCACGCATGGTAGTCCGCATGTTGGGATCACGCGCCGCCCGGTGTCAGCCGAGCAAAGCCAGGGCGAACAGCGAGGCGGTCGCGGCGGTCTCGGCCATCGCGCCGAGCACGTCCCCGGTGATCCCGCCGAACCTGCGCACGCACCGTCGGAGCAGCAGCCGGGAACAGCCGACGCCGAGCACAACGGCCAGGGGGAGACGGAGGACTGACGATCCGTCGGACAGACCGCAAGCGGCCAGGACGAGCGCCGAGGCGCCCGTCGCGGCGGCAGCGGCGGCGGGCGGCACGGTGCTCGCCACCATCGCCCCGAGCCCGCCCGGCCGGGCGGCCGGCACCGACCTCAGGCAGCCCCAGGCGAGCGCGCACCGGGCGGCCGTCGCCGAGGCGAGCACCGCGAGTGCGCCGCGTAGCGGAGAGTGACCGAACTGCCCTGCCAGCGCGGCGATCTGGGCGAGCAGGACGAGGACCAGGGTCAGTACGCCGAACGGACCGATGTCGGACTGCTTCATGATGCGCAGCGCGTCCTCGGCCGGCTTCCCGCTGCCGAGCCCGTCGGCGACATCCGCCAGCCCGTCCAGGTGCAGCCCGCGGGTCAGCCCGGCGAGCAGCGCCACCGCGGCGACCGCGCCGAGCGCGCCGCCGGCCCGCCAGGCCACCAGCGCCCCGGCCGCGGCCGCCACCGCCCCCAGCGCCAGTCCGACCAGCGGAGCGGCCGTCATCGCCCGGGCCGCCGCGGCCCGGTCCCACCGCTCCACCCGGACCCGCAGGACGGACAGCGTCCCGAACCCGAACCGCAGGCCGTCGGCCCAGCCGGCCCGGCCGTCGGGGTCCGTCATGGGGGCGTTCCTCTCACAGCAAGAACGCCCCGGCGAAGGGGCGTACTTCGGACAGTCGGTGTCGCCGGGGGCCGCCCGGTCCTACAGCTTCCGCAGCAGGTCCGCCGCCGACGGCAGCTTCGGCTGCTCCCTGGGCACCCCGGGCGCCGCCGGCACGAACGGCTTCGGCGCCTCGTCCGCGAGCACGTCCCCCGCGGCCTGGAGCAGCGGCAGCGCCAGCAGCGCGCCGACGCCCTCGCCCATGGTGATGCCCTGCTCCTGCAACGGCGTCAGGGTCAGCCGGTCGTACGCCTTCGCCTGGGCGGGCTCGCCGCTGGACTGCCCGGCCCGCCACCACTCCGGCGCGCGGAAGGCGATCCGCTGCGCGACCAGCGCGCAGGCCGCCGAGACGACGCCGTCCAGCACCACCGGCAGCCGCCGTACGGCCGCCTGGAGCAGGAAGCCGGTGATCGCCGCGAAGTCGGCGCCGCCGGTGGCGCCGAGCAGCGCCAGCTGGTCGCCGAGCACCGGCCGGGCCCGCCGCAGCGAGTCCCGGATGGTGGCGCACTTGACCATCCACACCCGGTCGTCGATCCCGGAGCCGCGCCCGGTCACCGCCGCCGCGTCCGTCCCGCACAGCGCGCCGACCAGCACGCCGGCCACCGTGGTGGCGCCGACCCCGAGGTCGCCGAGCAGCACCAGGTCGGTGCCGGCGTCGGCCTCCTCGTCGGCGACGGCCATGCCGGCCCGGAACGCCCGGACGGTCTCCTGCGGGGTGAGCGCGTCCTCGACGTCGATCCGCCCGGAACCGCGCCGGATCCGGTGGGCGACCACCTCGTCCGGGAAGTCGAGCGGGTCGGCGTCCACCGCGACGTCGACGACCCGGACCCCGGCGCCGTAGCGCGCGGCGAGCCGGGACACCGGGGCGCTGCCGTCGAGCACGGCCCGCACCCGCTCCGCGGTGCCGCCCACGGCGGGCATCCGGGAGACCCCGAGTGCCGCCACGCCGTGGTCGGCGGCGAACAGCAGCACCTTGGGGGCGGAGATCGGCAGCACCGGGGAGCGCCCCTGCACCGAGGCCAGCCAGCTGCCCAGCTCCTCCAGCTTGCCGAGTCCGCCGCGCGGCCGCTCGGCAGCCTGCCAGCGTTCCTCGGCGGCCCGCCGGGCGCTTTCGTCGGGGCGCTCGACGAGCGAGGAGAACGTATCGAGATCCACGGTCGTGTCCATCGTCCGGAAGGCTACACGCCGAACGCGTTCGTCAAACGGCTGGCTTGACGGTCAGCACCTGGCCCGCCACCACCAGCAGGACCCGCTCGGAGGCGTCCGCCACGGCCATGTTGAGCCGGCCCAGGGTGTCGCGGAAGCGGCGGCCGGCGGCGGTGGCCGGCACGACGCCCATGCCGACCTCGTTGCTCACCGCGACGGCGGTCCGTCCGGTGGCGGCCCAGGCCCGCGCCAGCGCCTCGCAGCGGCGCCGCACCGCGGCCTCGCCGCCGTTCGCCCAGACCTCGTCGTCCCAGGCGCCGCACTCGTCCATCACAGCGGTCAGCCACAGGGCGAGGCAGTCGACCAGCACCGGCGCGGGATCGGCCGGGTCGGCCAGCACGGCCTCCAGGTCGCAGGTCTCGGCGGTGCGCCAGCTCGCCGGCCGGCGCTCCCGGTGCAGCGCGACCCGCTGGGCCCACTCGGCGTCGCCGTCCCGGGTGCCGCCGGTGGCCACGTACAGGACGTCCGGGTGGCCGGCCAGCAGCTGTTCGGCGCGGGTGGACTTGCCGGAGCGGGCGCCGCCGAGCAGCAGCGTGCGGGGGAGCGGGGGTGGGGTCGCCATGCCGCCCATCCTGCCGGACGAGGCATACGGAAGATCCGGCCGGGCAGGCTATGGTGCGCAGCAACACAGGCAGCGTGGTCAGTGGGAGGAGCCGGCATGGGCTGGACGTGGCGGTACGAGAAGGCGGACGGCAGCGCGGTGACGCCCGACGGCGGCCAGGAGGAGTTCGCCGGCCAGGGGGACGCCGAGACCTGGATCGGCGAGACCTGGAGGCAGCTCGCGGAGGACGGCGTGGAGACCGCGGTGCTGCTGGAGGACGACCGGGTCGTCTACGCGATGAGTCTGAGCGAGGCGTAGTCCCGACGGACCCGGCGGGGTGGGGCGGCCGGTGCGGCGGCTCCACCCCGCCCGCACGCCCGCTCCCGAGGCCCGGTTACTTGACCCCGATCACGTGCAGCAGCGCCGCGACCTGCCGGTACGGGTCGGTGCGGCCGGCCCGGTCCTCGGCCTCCAGGAGCTGGGCCAGCCGGCGCCCGTCCACCGGTGGGGCCGCGTCGGCCGGGACGTTGTCGGTGAAGACCCGCACCCCGTACCAGTGCCGCAGCGGCACCGCCACCTCGGAGAGGGTGACGGTCAGGTCGGCGAGCCGGTCGGCCCGCGCGGCCAGCCCGAGCCGGTTGTAGTACCGGTCGGTCTCGAAGGCGTCCAGGGCGGCCCGCCAGTCCCCGGCGGCCGCGGGCCGCAGGGCGAGCGCGTCACGGTTGCGGACCAGCAGCGAGAGCAGCCCACCGGGCGCCAGCAGCCGGGCCAGCGAGGCGATCATCGGATCGGGGTCGGGCAGGTACATCAGCACGCCGTGGCAGATCACCACGTCGAAGCTGCGCGGGCCGAACCAGCGCCCGCACTGGTGTCCGTCGCCGCTGAGCAGCTGCATCCGGCCGCGGACCTCCGGCGGCTCCTCGGCGAGCGCCGCCTGGGCGACGCCGAGCGCGGCCGGGTCCGAGTCGAGCCCGGTGACGTAGTGGCCGGCCCGGGCCAGCCGCAGTGCCTGGGTGCCCTGGCCGCAGCCGATGTCGAGGACGCGCTGCGCGCTGCGGCCGGCCAGCTGCTCGGCGAGCTGGCGGGCGACGAGCTCCTGGCGGACGAAGTCCCGCAGCCCGCCGACCCGGGCCGGCCAGGCGGCGGTGCCGCCCGCGTAGGAACCGCTGCGCGAGGGCAGCCGGCGCTCCTGGGCCAGCCGGTCGTGGCCGCCGGCCCCCTGTCCGGGGAACGAACCGCCCTGCCCGGGAAGTGCGTAGAGGCCGGGCCCCTCCCAGGAGGGCGGGGCCCAGCCGGAGTCGACCGATTCGGCGGTCAGGGCTTCTCCCCGCGCCGCACCTGCGGCTTGGGCAGTCGCAGCCGGCGCATCTGGAGGGTGCGCATGATGCCGTAGGCGACGGCGCCGCGGGTGTTCTCCCCGGCGAAGCGCTCGGCCAGCTGCTTGCGCAGGCCGAGGCCGAGGCGGACGAAGTCGAGGATCACGAACACGAAGAACAGCAGGAACAGCAGCGTGGAGAGCAGCTGGATGGCCTGCACCTTGACGATGCTCATCACCAGGATGACCACGGCGGCCGGCAGGAAGAACTCGGCGAGCGACCAGCGGGCGTCCACGTAGTCGCGGGCGAACTTGCGCACCGGGCCCTTGTCCCGGGCCGGCAGGTGGCGCTCGTCGCCGTTCATCAGCGCCTGGCGCTGCTTCTCGCGCTCGGCGCGCATCCGCTCGCGCCCCTGGCGGGCGGCCTCCTTGCGGTCCTTGGGGACCGTCACCCGGGTGCGCCGGTTGGCCTCGGCCTCACTGCGCTTGGGGGTGGGGCGGCCCTTCTTGGCCTGCGGGTCGCGGGCCTGGGGCGTCTCGTCCTGCTTCTCCAGCACGGTGGCGGAGGCGGCGGCATCATCTGAACGGCGTCGGAACACACCACCAGCCTACGGGGTGCGGCGCGGCTTCCAAGGGGGCCCCGGGACCCGAACACACATCGGTACCGCGCGGTCGCCGTCCGGAACGGGTTCTCCCGGCCCTTCCCGTAGGGGATCATTCGGATGGACGATGGGGGGTATGAGGGGCGGATCCACCCGGGGGAGGAGGAAACGCCACTGGTCGGTGTAGCAGTCTTGTTGCAGGCAGGTGCACTGCGGCGACGGGCTCGCTGCACATACACTCGTCGTGTCTGGTAACGAGATAGAGACCGCAGGCCGGAGAAGGGGGCACCCGAGGCCCATGAGCGACGGAATCATGAAGCGTATGGGGCTGATCTTCCGCTCCAAGGCGAACAAGGCCTTGGACCGGGCGGAGGATCCGCGTGAGACGCTTGACTACTCCTACCAGAAGCAGCTCGAACTGCTGCAGAAGGTACGGCGTGGCGTCGCGGACGTCGCGACCTCGCGCAAGCGGCTCGAACTCCAGCTGACCCAGCTCCAGCAGCAGTCGGCCAAGTACGAGGACCAGGGCCGCAAGGCGCTGTCGCTCGGCCGGGAGGACCTCGCCCGCGAGGCGCTGACCCGCAAGGCCAACATGCAGTCGCAGATCACCGACCTGGAGACGCAGTACCAGCAGCTCCAGGCCGAGGAGGAGAAGCTCACGCTCGCCTCCCAGCGGCTCCAGGCCAAGGTGGACGCCTTCCGCACCAAGAAGGAGACCATCAAGGCGACGTACACGGCCGCCCAGGCGCAGACCCGCATCGCCGAGTCCTTCTCCGGGATCTCGGAGGAGATGGGGGACGTCGGCCTGGCGATCCAGCGCGCCGAGGACAAGACCGCCCAGATGCAGGCCCGGGCCGGTGCCATCGACGAGCTGCTCGCCTCCGGCGCGCTCGACGACGCGAGCGGTCTCGGCCGCAAGGACGACATCGAGGCCGAGCTGGAGCGCGTCGCCGGCGGGTCCGACGTCGAGCTGGAGCTGGCCCGGATGAAGGCCGAGCTGTCCGGTCCGTCCTCCTCCGGCCCCGCCGCGATCGAGCAGGGCCAGCCGCAGCAGCAGCCCCAGCAGCAGCCGCAGGACACCCCGCGCATCAACTACAACAAGTGATCTGAGCTCGACCCCACGAACCAGGGAGACGCACGGCATGATCATGAGGGTCATGGGTGAGGGGCAGTACGAGGTGGGCGAGGACCACCTGAACCTGCTCAACGAGCTCGACGCCGAGCTCGTCACCGCAGTGGAGTCGGGCGACGAGACGCTCTTCCGTCAGGCCTACGGCAAGCTCATCGACGCGGTGAAGCAGTACGGCACTCCGCTGCCGCTGGATTCACTGGAGCCGTCCGAGCTGATCCTGCCGAGTGCCGACGCGACGATCGACGAGGTCCGCGAACTGCTGATGGCCGACGGCGAAGGCGTGATCCCGGGTTTCCCCGAGTAGCACCTGCGACTGCTGCCAGACGAAACTGCTGCCAGACGAACGGGCGGGCCCCCTCCGGTGGGAGGGGGCCCGCCCGTTCGTCGTCGCCGGCCGGGGATTACGGCAGGGCCAGCATCCGGTCCAGCGCGGCCTTGGCGTGCTTCTCGGTCTCCGGGTCGACGGTGATCACGTTCGGCACCCGGCCCTCGACCAGCGACTCCAGAGCCCAGACCAGGTGCGGCAGGTCGATCCGGTTCATGGTCGAGCAGAAGCAGACCGTGCGGTCCAGGAAGACGATCTCCTTGTCCGGGTGCGCCTTGGCCAGGCGGCGGACCAGGTTCAGCTCGGTGCCGATGGCCCACCTGGAGCCGGGCTCGGCGGCGTCCAGCGCCTTGATGATGTACTCGGTCGAGCCCACCATGTCGGCGGCGGCGACGACCTCGTGCTTGCACTCGGGGTGCACCAGGACGGTCACGCCGGGGATCCGCTCGCGGACGTCGTTCACCGAGTCCAGGCTGAACCGGCCGTGCACCGAGCAGTGGCCGCGCCACAGGATCATCTTGGCGTCGCGCAGCTGCTCGGCGGTCAGGCCGCCGTTGGGCTTGTGCGGGTTGTAGACCACGCAGTCGTCCAGCGAGAAGCCCATGTCCCGCACCGCGGTGTTGCGGCCGAGGTGCTGGTCGGGCAGGAAGAGCACCTTCTCCCCCTGCTCGAAGGCCCACTCCAGGGCGCGCTTGGCGTTGGAGGAGGTGCAGATCAGGCCGCCGTGCCTGCCGGTGAAGGCCTTGATGTCGGCGGAGGAGTTCATGTACGAGACCGGGACGGTCACCTCGGCTATGCCGGCGTCGGTCAGCGCGTCCCAGCACTCGGCAACCTGCTGGGCGGTGGCCATGTCGGCCATCGAGCAGCCGGCCGCGAGGTCCGGCAGGACGACCTGCTGGCGGTCGCTGGTGAGGATGTCCGCCGACTCGGCCATGAAGTGCACGCCGCAGAAGACGATGTACTCGGCCTCCGGGCGGGCCGCCGCGTCGCGCGCGAGCTTGAAGGAGTCGCCGGTGACGTCGGCGAACTCGATCACCTCGTCGCGCTGGTAGTGGTGGCCGAGGATGAAGACGCGGTCGCCGAGCGCGGCCTTGGCCGCCCGGGCGCGCTCGACGAGGTTCGGGTCGGAGGCCGGGGGGAGGTCACCGGGGCATTCGACACCGCGCTCGCTGTTCGGGTCGGCCTCGCGGCCGAGCAGCAGCAGAGCGAGCGGCGTCGGAGCGGGGTCGACGCCGTGGGTCTCGGTGATGGTGGTGGTCACGGGCGGGTGCCCTTCTGTGCGGCCGAGCTAGCGGTGGGGCCTTTTCGTCTAACTGACGCTATCTATGATAACCGGTTAGCGTCAGAGTGACGATGGCCATCCTGTCGATGTGACGAGAACCGCTCGCCGGAAAGGATCTCCCGGCGGGCCCGGATAGCCAATTCGAGGGTGTCGAGCGTTGTCGAATCGATATTTCGAAGCCTCGGGGTATGGCTGAGCCATGAAGGCAATTGCGATCAACCGCTACGGCGGCCCCGAGGTGGTCGAGTACACCGACCTGCCCGATCCCAAGGTCGGCCCCGACTCCGTCCTGGTGGAGGTCCGGGCGGCCGGGGTGAACCCGGTGGACTGGAAGGTCCGGGAGGGCGCCCTGGACGGCATCCTCGACGTGCACTTCCCCCTGGTCATGGGCTGGGACCTGGCCGGGGTGGTCCGCGCCGTCGGCGGCGGGGTCACCGAGTTCGGCCCGGGCGACGAGGTGTACGGCTACGTCCGCAAGGACGCCGTCGAGCACGGCACCTACGCCGAACTGGTCTCCGCCCCGGTCCGCACCCTGGCCCGCAAGCCGGCCGCGCTGGACTGGGCACAGGCCGGCGGCCTGCCGCTGGCCGGGCTCACCGCCCTCCAGGCGCTGAGGGCGCTGGGCGTCGCCGAGGGGGACACCGTCCTGGTGCACGCCGCCGCGGGCGGGGTCGGCCACCTGGCGGTGCAGTTGGCCCGGGCCGCCGGCGCCCGGGTGATCGGCACCGCGGCCGAGCGCAACCACGACTTCCTGCGCGGCCTCGGCGCCGAGCCGGTGGTGTACGGCGAGGGCCTGGCCGACCGCGTCCGCGCGCTCGCCCCCGACGGGGTGGACGCGGCCCTGGACCTCGTCGGCCGGGGCGCCGTCCAGGTCTCGACCGCGCTGGTGGCCGACCCGGGCCGGATCGCCTCGATCACCGACTTCGGGGTCAAGGCGATCGGCGGACGGTACGTCTGGGCCCGCCCGGACGCCGCGGACCTCGCCGAACTGGCCGCGCTCGCCGACGACGGCCGGCTGACCGTCACCGTCGCCTCCACCTTCCCGCTGGCCCAGGCCGCCTCCGCCCAGGCGCTCAGCGCCGAGGGCCGCACCCGGGGGAAGATCGTGCTGCTGGTGTAGCGGAGCGCGGGTCCGGCCCAGCCGTCGTCGGCAGCGGTGAAGCCACCGGGGTCATCCGCCAGAATGGTGACGAACCGTTTCGGCGGTGGCCGTCCGTCGCCCGCCGCCGGAGCGCCCCGCCGACCCCCGTACGACCCGTGGAGCCCCTCACCCATGAGCAGTAGCCGAGCACACGTGGTGGTCGGGGCCGACCTGGACGAGACCGACCGGCTCCTGCTCGCCCGGCTCGGCAGCGACGGCCGCGCCTCGTACGCCGAGATCGGCCTCCAGGTGAACCTCTCCGCCACCGCCGTGCGCCGGCGCATCGACCGGCTGCGGGCGCGCGGCGTGGTCCGGGGCTTCACCGTGGTGCTCGACCCGGCCGTGCTGGGCTGGCAGACCGAGGCCTTCGTCGAGGTCTACTGCCGCGAGCGCACCGCCCCCGAGGAGATCCTGGCCAGCCTGCGGCAGTTCCCCGAGGTGGTCGCCGCCTGGACGGTCACCGGCGACCCGGACGCCCTGGTGCACCTTCGGGCCGCCGACATGCGCCACCTGGAAGGCGTCATCGAGCGCATCCGGCGCGAACCCGGCGTCCAGCGCAGCCGCTCCTCGGTGGTCCTCTCCCAGCTCATCGGATGAGCCCTCCCGCCGCGCGCAGGAATCCTGCGCGCAGCGGCGCGAAGACGCTGGAAACCTGCCTGACCAGCCGCGTTCCGACGCGCGGGGAGGCACTCTCGCTGCCTACGCTGATCACGTCCGGTCGTCGCGGTGAAGCGTCCCGCGCACCGGACGGCCCCCGACACCACACGCCGAGAGGGACAGCCGTGTCCGCAGCACCCGACCGCATGCACCGGCCCGACAACGACCTGGTCGACCTGGTCTTCGACTACATGCGGGACCGGCTGCAGTACGACCCCGTCCCGCTCGACCACCCCGGCGACGGCGAGCACCTGCGCGCCCAGCTGGCCGGCCTGCTGAACCAGGACGGCAACGACCCGGCCGACGTGCTCAAGCTCTACGACCACGAGCTGTCCCGCGCGGTCATCTCCGCCGACAGCCCGCGCTACCTGTCCTTCATCCCGTGCGCCCCGACCAAGGCCGCGCTGCTGTTCGACATGGTCGTCTCCTGCGCCTCCCTCCAGGGCATCTCGTGGCTGGAGGCGGCCGGCGCGATCGCCGCCGAGAACCAGGTGCTGCGGCTGATCGCCGACCGCGCGGGCATGCCCCAGTCGGCCGGCGGGACCTTCGTCTCCGGCGGCTCGGCGGGCAACCTCTCCGCCCTCGTCGTCGCCCGCGACACCGCCCGCCGCCGCCTCGCCGGCGAGGGCCGTCCGCAGGCCCGGCTGCGCATCGCCGTCGCCGACCAGGTGCACTCGTCGGTCAAGAACACCTTCAACATCATCGGCGTGGAGGCCTTCAAGGTCCCGACCGTGAACCGCCGCTTCACCGGCGAGGCACTGCGCGCCGCCCTGGCCGCCGACCCGGACCCCGGGACCGTGATCGCCGTCGTCGGCACCGCCGGCACCACCAACGAGGGCATCGTCGACGACCTCAAGGGCCTGGCCGAGGTCGCCCGCGAGCGTGACCTGTGGTTCCACGTGGACGGCGCCTACGGCGGCGCGGGTCTGTTCGCCCCCTCGGTGCGCGAGCGCTACGACGGCATCGAGCACGCCGACTCCTTCGTGGTGGACCCCCACAAGTGGCTGTTCGCCCCCTTCGACTGCGCCGCGCTGCTCTACCGCAACCCGCAGCTCGCCCGCGCCGTGCACACCCAGGACGCCTCCTACCTGGACGTCCTGCACACCGAGGGCGACGAGTGGAACCCCACCGACTACGCCTACCACCTGACCCGGCGCGCCCGCGGCCTGCCGCTCTGGTTCTCGCTGGCCGTGCACGGCGTCCAGGCCTACACCGACGCGATCGAGGCCGGCCTCACCCTGGCCCGGGAGACCGCCGAGCTGATCCGCGGGTCCGAGCACCTGGAGCTGCTGTTCGAGCCGCAGCTGTCGGCGGTCTGCTTCAAGCGCAAGGGCTGGACCAACGACGACTACTACCGCTGGTCGCAGCAGCTGCTCGCGGACCAGATCGGCTTCGTCACCCCCACCGGCTGGGACGGCGAGACGGTCGCCCGCTTCGCCTTCCTGCACCCGGGCACCACCATGGAGATGGTCAGGGAGATCCTGGACACCATGGCCTGAGCCCGCTCCCCGTCACGGCCCCCACCGGCGCGTTCCGGCGGGGGGCCGTACGCGTGCTCACGCCGTGCGCCCGCCCACCCCGTGCGCGGGTTCACAGGAACGCCCCGCTCGGCAGGTACGGCGTGGGCGGACGCATCCCGCGCACCCCGACGAAACCGCCGGCCCGGGGCGTCAGCCCGACCTCCAGCCCGACGTCCAGCGCCCACTCCTGCTCCGCGGTCAGGTACTCCACCCGCGCCTCGACCCCGTCCGGCACCCGGGCCAGCGCCTCCCGCAGCAGCCGGACGGCGATCCGCCTGCTGGTGGCCGCGAGCAGCCGCACCACGCCGCCGTCCCGGTAGCAGTAGCCGCTGCCGGCCAGCGCGTCGGCGATCAGCAGCTCCTCGAAGTGGCCCAGCATCAGCTCGTGGTCCGGCCCGTGGGCGGACCCGCGCAGCCGCCGGTCCACCGAGTCCAGCAGGTGCAGGTGGGTGGCGTTGCCCCGGTGCACCGGGATGTCCCCCGGATCGAGCAGCCCGCCGCGGTCCACCCGCCCGGCCAGCCGCATCGCCGGGTGCAGGGTGAACCCGGCCAGCCGGTAGCGGCGGGCCGCCGCCGGGGAGTCCGCGGCGCAGACCATGCCGCGCAGACAGCCCCGGGAGTGCGCCGCCGCCCGTTCCAGCAGCAACCGCCCGACGCCCTTGCCCTGCGCGGACGGCCGGACCGCGAACAGCGAGGGCGCCCACAGGCCCTCCCGCCGGATCGACAGCACCGCCCCGACCGGCTCGCCGTCGATCGAGGCCAGCCAGCACCCGCCGGGATCGGTGCGCGCCAGGTGCCTGGTCCGGGCCAGCCGCAGCGGCGACCGCTCCGGAGCCGCCCCCGCCGGGGCGGCCTCGCCGAACGCGGCGGCGGCGAGCTCCTGGACGACCTCGGCGTCCGCGGCGGTGTCCCTGACCGGGCGAAGGATCATGAGGACCATCCTGGCGGCCGGTGGGCCGCAGCGGGGCCGGTTCACCCGGATCCGCCTCCCGGGCGGTGACCGGGCCCGCCGGGGTGTGCGAGCATGGGAACCGTAGGGGCACGGGTGCCGAACCCGGCCCACGGACAACCAGCCGCGACAAGCCGCAGAAATCCACCGCCGCCCGGGAAATGAAACCGGACGGCTGTTGGTTGGCACTGACGGCAGACCGTCGTCAAGACCGGGAGAAAGCAGATGACCGTCCAGGACGAGACCACCGTCGAGAGTGGCATCCTCCTCACCGATGCCGCCGCGGCCAAGGTCAAGGCCCTGCTGGAGCAGGAAGGCCGCGAGGACCTGGCGCTGCGCGTCGCCGTCCAGCCCGGTGGCTGCTCCGGCCTGCGTTACCAGCTGTTCTTCGACGAGCGCTCGCTCGACGGCGACGTGATCAAGGACTTCAACGGTGTCAAGGTCGTCACCGACCGGATGAGCGCCCCGTACCTGGGCGGCGCCACCGTCGACTTCGTCGACACCATCGAGAAGCAGGGCTTCACCATCGACAACCCGAACGCCACCGGCTCCTGCGCCTGCGGCGACTCGTTCAGCTAGGCCTGCTGCGGAAGGCGGCCCCGGGGATCACCCCGGGGCCGCCTTTCCGTTTCCTCCGCCTCGGCTTCCTACTGCTCGGCGCCGTCCGGGGTGACCGGGTCCGGCCCCATGTGCGGGTCGCCCTGGAGGGGCAGCTCCTGGCCGCTGGTCCGGTCGACCACGGTCCGCCCGGCCAGCGGCGAGCGCAGATCGGCCGAGACCGACTGCCGCTTGGCCAGCGCGTTGCACTTCTGCCCGGGCTCGACCGTGGGCGGGCCCGGCACGACCAGCACCTCCACCCGGCCCGGCTGCGACTCGTCCGCCTTCAGCGCGTACGTGGTGCAGACCCCGCCGAAGAAGTAGACGGTCAGCTTGGTGGTGCCGTCGATCCGGTAGGCGACCGGCGGACGGGTCGGCGAGGCCGAACCGTTCGGGTTCGGCTCGCCCACCGCGATCCCGTTGCCCGGGGGAGTGGACGGGGCCGGCTGCCCGGGTGCGGGCGAGGCCAGGGTGGGCGTGGCGCCGGCGGTCGGCGGCTGCGCGGCGCCCGTGGAGGCGTCCGCGGAGGCCTGCGGGGAGGCGCTCGCCGAGGCCGAGGCGGCGGGCGTGCCGCTCGTCGCCGCGTCCGAGGAGGGCTTGCCGCCTCCGCCGCAGCCCGCCACCGTCACCACCGCCGCCAGTGCCAGGGCCCCCAGGGCCACCACTCGCCGACCGCGCCGGGGCATCGTCTCCGGATCCATCTGCACATCCTCCCGAGGGTTCAGCGGTGCCGCCCGCTCGGCCGCGCCGCGCGGATGTGACGTGCCCCGGACGGATCCGGTTCCTTACCGATCCGTTCCGGTGTCAGAACCCGTACTCGGCCATCCCGGCGACCACCCGCCGCGCCCCGGAGGGCACCCGGAAGCCGGCCGGGGCGGGAAGGGCGGGCTCCGGACCGGCCGCGAGCTGCGGCCAGAACCGGCGCAGCCGCCGGGAGGAGTCCACCAGGGCGTCGAGGGACTCGCCGTCGTCCGTCCGCAGGACGGGCACGGGGGAGTGGTCGGTCGTCATCGGGCATCGCTCCGATCCAGAGCCGTGGCCACGCTGCCACGGTCGACGTCGAGACCGCGCGCGGCGGCCTCCTGAGGCCGACCCTAGGCAGCGCTCCGGGCCGCCACCAGGGCTACCGGGAGGTAGTACACATCCGGTGCCGGCGGGTGCCACCATGGCCGGGCGGGCGGCAACTTCCGGCACTCTTGCCTGGGCGCCCGCCGGGGCCCGGTACCGTGGGTGGGTTCACCCCCGCCTGCCCGTTGGCCCCGCAGCCACCCCTGAGGAGACCTCCCGTGCGTATCGCCGTCGCCGGCTCGATCGCCACCGACCACCTGATGACGTTCCCCGGCCGGTTCGCCGACCAGCTCGTCGCCGAACAGCTCCACACCGTGTCGCTGTCCTTCCTGGTCGACGCCCTGGACATCCGCCGTGGCGGCGTCGCGCCGAACATCGCCTTCGGCATGGGTGTGCTCGGCCTGCGCCCGGTCCTGGTCGGCGCCGCCGGCGCGGACTTCGCCGAGTACCGCAGCTGGCTGGAGCGCAACAACGTGGACTGCGACTCCGTCCACATCTCCGAGACCCGCCACACCGCGCGCTTCATGTGCACCACGGACGAGGACCACAACCAGATCGCCTCGTTCTACACCGGCGCCATGGCCGAGGCCCGCAACATCGAGCTGAAGCCGATCGCCGACCGCGTCGGCGGCCTGGACCTCGTCCTGATCGGCGCCGACGACCCGCAGGGCATGATCCGCCACACCCAGGAGTGCCGCACCCGCGGCTACGCCTTCGCCGCCGACCCCTCCCAGCAGCTGGCCCGCCTGGAGGGCGACGACATCCGCGAGATCGTCGACGGCGCCGCGTACCTGTTCACCAACGAGTACGAGGCCGCGCTGATCGAGAGCAAGACCGGCTGGGACGGCGACGAGCTGCTCGGCCGCGTCGGCACCCGGATCACCACCCTGGGCAGCAAGGGCGTCCGGATCGACCGCAAGGGCGAGGCCCCGATCCTGGTCGGCTGCGCCAAGGAGGAGGCCAAGGTCGACCCGACCGGTGTCGGCGACGCCTTCCGGGCGGGCTTCCTGGCCGGCCTGTCCTGGGACCTGGAGCTGGAGCGCTCCGCCCAGCTCGGCTGCATGCTCGCCACCCTGGTGATCGAGACCGTCGGCACCCAGGAGTACGAGCTGCGCCCGGCCGCCTTCCTGGCGCGCTTCGAGGAGGCCTACGGAGCCGAGGCGGCCGCCGACGTCGCCGCCCACCTGGTCAAGTAGTCCCCGCTCCTCAGGAGCGGCGCAGCACGAGGTAGGCCGAGCCCCGGTCGCCGCCGTACTCGGCGGCCGGGGCCTCGCCCGCGTACTCCTGCCCGCGCATCCCGCACCAGGCCGGGACGTCCAGCCGCGCCGCCTCGTCGTCGGACAGCACGGCGACCGTGCCGCCGAGCGGCACCTCGCCGATCCGCTTGGCCAGCTCGATCACCGGCAGCGGGCAGCGCTTGCCGAGGGCGTCGATGACCAGCAGCGGCTCCTCGGCCGCCGGCCCGGGTGCCGACAGGTCCAGCCCGAGCGGAGCCCGGACGCCGGCCACCACGTCCGGGAGCACCGCCAGGAAGCGGTCCACGTCCGCCTCGGCCGTCCCGTACGGCAGCGAGACCCGGACGTTCCCCTCGGTGAGCACCCCCATCGCCGCAAGCACGTGGCTGGGCGTCAGCGTGGACGAGGTGCAGGAGGAGCCGGAGGAGACCGCGAAGCCCGCCCGGTCCAGCTCCGTCAGCAGCACCTCGCCGTCCACGTACAGGCAGGAGAAGGTGACGATGTGCGGCAGCCGCCGCACCGGGTCGCCGACCACCTCGACCTCGGGCACCAGCCGCGGCACCCGGGCGCGGATCCGCTCCACCAGCGCGTGCAGCCGGGCGTTCTCCCGATCGGCCTCGGCCCGTACGGCGCGCAGCGAGGCGGCCGCGGCCACGATCGCCGGGACGTTGACGTAGCCGGGCACCCGGCCGCCCTCGCGCTCGTCGGCCGGCAGCGGCGAGGCGTACCGGACCCCCTTGCGCACCGCCAGCACCCCGACCCCGGGCGGGCCGCCCCACTTGTGGGCGCTGGCGGTCAGCAGCGACCAGCCCGCCGGGACGTCCACCCGTCCGGCGCTCTGCGCCGCGTCCACCAGCAGGGGGACACCGGCCTCGGCGCACAGCGCGGCGACCTCGCCGACCGGCTGCACCGTCCCCACCTCGTGGTTGGCGCTCTGCAGCGCGGCCAGCGCGGTGTCCGGGCGCAGCAGCGCGCCGAAGGCCGCCGGGTCGGCCCGGCCGGTCCGGTCCACCGGCGCCACCGCGACCTCGCCCCCGCCGGCTTCGTGGCGTTCGGCGACGTGCAGCACGCTGGAGTGCTCCACCGCGGAGTGGACGAAGTGGCCGCCGCGCCGCCGGTTGCCGGTCAGGGCGCCCAGGAGCCCGAGCTGGACGGCCTGGGTGCCGCTGGCGGTGAAGGCGATCTCGTCCGGCCGGGCGCCGAGCACCGCGGCCACCGTCTCGCGGGCGGCGTCCAGCAGCATCCGGGCCTGCCGGCCGGAGCGGTACAGCCGGGCCGGATCGGCCCAGCCCTCGTCCAGGGCGGCGGTCAGGGCCTGCCGCGCGACGGGGTGCAGGGGGGCCGTCGAGGCCGCGTCGAAGTACACGGTCACATTTAACGACACACCCGGTGTGCGTCCCGGTCCGGTCGCGCGACTCACCGGCCGTCAGTCGATCACCCCGAATGTCCGCTTCATCCACGTCCGACGGGCCGTCACGGGCGTCGTCCGAGGTCATCCCCCGATCGGGCGTACGGACCTCGAATGCCTACGATGACCTGCGGCGCAGCCCTTGCCGGGCCTGATCGGGCTAGCAGGCGGCGCGTTACCGGGGGCTGCCCGTCAGGAGCGCATAAGGCTGGAGTAGGGTTTGGCCCGCATAAGCATTCAAACCGTGCCCGTGGACGGGTCGCCGGGGAGGCTCACACTCCTCCCCGGGGCGACGCGAAGGCGGGCGAGACTTCGGGAAGGCGCTACGTGAGTCCCAACGGCTCCGACCGCTCGCCGCGGCGCACGATGCGGCGGAAGCTGCCTCAGGCGCTGGCACTGGGCCTCGTCATCGCGACCGCCACCGGCTGCTCGGCCAACGACCTCCCCAGGCTTGGCCTCCCGAGCCCCGTCACGAAGGAAGGACCCATGGTCCTCCAGATGTGGCAGGGCTCCTGGATCGCGGCGCTGGTGGTCGGCGTACTGATGTGGGGTCTGATCATCTGGAGCGTGATCTTCCACCGGCGCAAGCGCACCGGCGTGGAGGTTCCCCCGCAGACCCGGTACAACGTGCCCATCGAGGCGCTCTACACCGCGGTCCCCATCATCATCGTCTCGGTGCTCTTCTACTTCGTCGCCCGCGACGAGGCCAAGCTGACCGCCACCTCCGAGAAGCCGCAGCACTACGTCAACGTGGTGGGCTTCCAGTGGAGCTGGGCGTTCAACTACGAGAACACCGAGACCCCCGACCCGGCCAACAAGGACGCCGCGTACGAGGTCGGTACGCCCAAGGACGCTCCGACGCTCTGGCTGCCGGTCAACGAGACGGTGCAGTTCCGTCTCACCTCGCGTGACGTCATCCACGACTTCTGGCCCGTCAACTTCATGATGAAGATGGACGTCGTGCCGGGCGTGGTGAACAAGTTCGAGGTCACCCCGACCGTCAAGGGCGAGTACATGGGCAAGTGTGCCGAGCTCTGCGGCGTCGACCACTCGCGCATGCTGTTCAACGTCAAGGTCGTCGACCGCGCCGACTACGACAAGCACCTGGCCGAACTTCGTGCCAAGGGCCAGAACGGCGCGGTGCCCTCCGGCCTCATCGGCATGGGAAGTGAAGAGAAGTGACAATCCTCAACGAGCCCGCCGCGGCCGGCGGGAGCGCCGGTGCCGTCACGGTCGGGGCGCAGCGGACCCGGAAGCCGGGTTCGACCATCATCAAGTGGTTGACCACCACCGACCACAAGACGATCGGCACCCTGTACCTGGGGACGTCGTTCGCCTTCTTCCTGATCGGTGGCATCCTCGCCCTGGTCATGCGCGCCGAGCTGGCTCGTCCCGGGACCCAGATCCTGTCGAACGAGCAGTTCAACCAGGCGTTCACGATGCACGGCACGATCATGCTGCTGATGTTCGCGACGCCGCTGTTCGCGGGCTTCGCGAACTGGATCATGCCGCTCCAGATCGGCGCCCCGGACGTGGCCTTCCCGCGTCTGAACATGTTCGCGTACTGGCTGTACCTCTTCGGCTCGACCATCGCGGTGGCGGGCTTCGTGACCCCGAACGGCGCCGCCGACTTCGGCTGGTTCGCCTACGCCCCGCTGTCGGACGCCGTGCACTCGCCCGGCATCGGCGGCGACATGTGGATCATGGGTCTGGCCTTCTCCGGCTTCGGCACGATCCTCGGTGCGGTCAACTTCATCACCACGATCATCTGCATGCGCGCCCCCGGCATGACGATGTTCCGGATGTCGATCTTCGTCTGGAACGTCCTGCTGACCTCGGTGCTGGTCCTGCTGGCCTTCCCGGTGCTGGCCGCCGCGCTGTTCGCCCTGGAGGCGGACCGCAAGTTCGGTGCCCACGTCTTCGACCCGGCCAACGGCGGGGCGCTGCTCTGGCAGCACCTGTTCTGGTTCTTCGGCCACCCCGAGGTGTACATCATCGCGCTGCCGTTCTTCGGCATCGTGTCGGAGATCGTCCCGGTCTTCAGCCGCAAGCCCATGTTCGGCTACTCCGGCCTGATCGCGGCCACCATCGCGATCGCCGGTCTGTCCGTGACGGTGTGGGCGCACCACATGTACGTCACCGGCCAAGTGCTGTTGCCGTTCTTCTCCTTCATGACCTTCCTGATCGCGGTCCCGACCGGCGTGAAGTTCTTCAACTGGGTCGGCACCATGTGGAAGGGCTCGCTGTCCTTCGAGACGCCGATGCTCTGGACGGTCGGCTTCCTGGTCACCTTCCTCTTCGGTGGTCTGACCGGTGTCCTGCTGGCCTCCCCGCCGATCGACTTCCACGTCTCGGACTCGTACTTCGTCGTCGCCCACTTCCACTACGTGGTCTTCGGCACCGTCGTGTTCGCGATGTTCGCCGGCTTCCACTTCTGGTGGCCGAAGATGACCGGCAAGATGCTGGACGAGCGCCTCGGCAAGATCACCTTCTGGACGCTGTTCTTCGGCTTCCACACCACCTTCCTGGTGCAGCACTGGCTCGGCGCGGAGGGCATGCCCCGCCGTTACGCCGACTACCTGGCCTCGGACGGCTTCACCACGCTGAACACCGTCTCGACCGTCGGCTCCTTCGTGCTCGGCCTGTCGATCCTGCCGTTCCTCTACAACGTCTGGAAGACCGCCAAGTACGGCGAGAAGGTCACCGTGGACGACCCGTGGGGCTTCGGCCGCTCCCTGGAGTGGGCGACCTCCTGCCCGCCGCCGCGGCACAACTTCCTCACCCTCCCGCGGATCCGCTCCGAATCCCCGGCCTTCGACCTCCACCACCCGGAGATCGCCGCGCTGGACTACCTGGAGAACCACGGTGAGCCGGCCAAGCACCTCGCCGGTGTGACCCCGGCGAAGTACGACGCCCCGCAGCTGGGCAAGGGCAAGAAGGAGGGCGACGCCTGATGAAGGAACAGGGAAAGATCTTCCTCGGCCTGTCGGTCTTCGTCCTGGCCATGGCCATCACCTACGGCCTGTGGACCAACCACTCGGACCGCGGCATCGAGGCCGCCGGCACCACCGCGCTGTTCCTGGCCTTCGGCCTCTGCGCCTTCATCGGGTACTACCTCGCCTTCACCGCCCGCCGGGTGGACAGCGGCGCGGGTGACAACCCCGAGGCCGAGGTCGCGGACGACTCCGGCGAGCTGGGCTTCTTCGCCCCGCACAGCTGGCAGCCGCTCGCGCTGGCCTGTGGTGGCGCGCTCGCCTTCCTGGGCGTGATCTTCGGCTGGTGGCTGATGTTCTGGGCCGCCCCGATCATCCTGATCGGCATCTTCGGATGGGTCTTCGAGTTCTACCGGGGCGAGAACCAGAACCAGTAGGGTTCTCCGCTTCCGGCACCAGGGCCGGTCCCCCCGCACGGGGGGACCGGCCCTGCTGCGTCTCCCCGGGTGACGGCCTCACTCCGGTGGGTGAACAGGGAGTCCCTCGGATGTCGCTTCTCCCGGGCCGGTTCCTACGATCTGATCAATCGTGCGAACCTTCGGAGGCGGCCATGGCCGACAGGCGTGGAATCGCAGCTCTCGGCGGCATCTCGCTCGCCCTCGCGGTACTGGCCCCGCTGGCCGGTTGCACAGCGGGGGAGGACGACCGCACCACCGGGGGGCCGCACCGGATCGACGCGGCCCCGCTGGTCCACCTCTCGGCGGAGGGCAAGGTCGACCCCTCCCAGTCCGTCACCGTGACCGCCGTCCGGGGCAGTCGGCTCACCGACGTCACCGTGGTCGGCCCGGACGGCCGGGTGGTCGCCGGGAAGCTCGCCGACGACCAGCGCAGCTGGCAGACCACCGGCCGGCTGAAGGCCTCCACCGCGTACTCCGTCCGGATCTCCGCCGACGACGGCAAGGGCGGCCGCGGTGACACCACCGCGAAGTTCAGCACCGTCGAGGCCCAGCGCCTGCTCACCGCCAAGCTCGGCCCGGACTCCTCCGGCAGCGGCGTCTACGGCGTGGGCCAGCCGCTCACCGTGCAGCTCTCCGAGGGCATCAAGGACCCGCAGGCCCGTCAGGAGGTCGAACGGGTGCTGACGGTAGGCTCCCAGCCCACCGTCAAGGGCGCCTGGTACTGGGTGGACGACAAGAACCTGCACTTCCGCCCCGAGGAGTACTGGCCGGCCGGTACGACCGTCTCCCTGGCCTTCGACGGCACCGGCAGCCGGATCGCCGACGGCCTCTACGGCGGCGACCGCAGCTCGCTGAAGCTGCGGATCGGCGAACGGGTGGAGTCGGTGATCGACGCGGCCGCCCACGTCCTCACCCTGAAGCGCGACGGCGAGGTGCTGCGGACCATCCCGGTCACCACCGGCAAGCCGGGCTTCGACACCCGCAACGGCGTCAAGGTGGTGCTCGGCCAGGAGCGGTCGGTCCGGATGAACGGCGAGACCATCGGCATAGCGGCGGGCAGCTCCGAGGCCTACGACCTGAACGTGGAGTGGGCCACCCGGGTGACGTGGAGCGGCGAGTACGTCCACGCGGCGCCCTGGTCGGTCGGCTCGCAGGGCCTGGAGAACGTCAGCCACGGCTGCACCGGCATGAGCACCGAGAACGCGCAGTGGTTCTACCAGCACACCCGGGTGGGGGACCTGGTGACGGTGGTGAACAGCCTCGGCGGCGCGATGGAGCCCTTCGGCAACGGCTTCGGGGACTGGAACGTCGGCTGGGCGGACTGGCTCAAGCACAGCGCCTCCGGACAGCCCGTCAGCACCACCGCGCCGACCGCCCAGTCCCCGGCCTCGGGGATGATCCGCCCCGAGCTCTGACCGGCTCCCTAGCGCTCCGGATAGGCCAGCCGCAGGGCGTCGTCCACGGCGGCCAGGGCCTCCGCGGGGGAGAGGCCCAACCGGCTCGCCCGGGCCGCGTACTCGGCGGCGGCCTCGGCGGCCAGCCGGTGGGCGGCGTCCCCGGTGGCGGCGATCAGCGTGCCGCGCCGGCCGTGGGTCTCCACCACGCCGTCCGCCTCCAGTTCGCGGTAGGCGCGGGCGACGGTGCCTGCGGCCAGCCCCAGCTCCTCGGCCAGGGCGCGGACGGTGGGCAGCTTCAGTCCGGCCGGCAGCTCGCCGGAGCGGGCCCGCTCGGCGATCTGGGAGCGGATCTGCTCGTACGGGGGAGTGGCGGAGGCGGGGTCGACGGAGAGCTGCACGGTGGCTCCTGGTGGCGCGGGCGGCGGGTACGGGGCGGCGGGTACGGCAAAGCCCGAGGGCCGCCGACCAGACGAACTGGTCAGCGGCCCTCGGGGTGACGCGGTGGTGCCTACGGGATCAGTGGTGGCCGTGGCCGCTGGTGATCTCGTGGTGCTCCTCGGCGGTCGGCTTGGGGATCTGGCTGCCCTCGCCGTAGAAGCCGCGGGAGAGCTTGGCCCGGGTGCGGGTGAGGGCGCCGGCCTTGCGGGCCACGCCGTTCTCGTCCGTCTGGGCCGGCAGCTCGATCGGCTGGTTCTGCTCGTGCGCGGTGAGCTTGTGCAGGTCGCCCTGCGGCAGCTGGGCGTGCACCTCGACGAACTCGCCGTGCGGCAGGCGCTTGATGACGCCCGTCTCGCGGCCGTGCAGCACCTTCTCCTTGTCACGGCGCTGGAGGCCGAGGCACCAGCGCTTGGTGATGATGAAGACCGCGACCGGGACGACGAAGAAGCCGACGCGGACGAAGTAGGTGATCGCGTTGATCGACAGGTGCAGGTGGGTGGCGAACAGGTCGTTGCCACCACCGATCAGCAGCACCAGGTAGAGGCTGATCCAGGCGGCACCCAGGGCGGTGCGGACCGGGGCGTTGCGCGGGCGGTCCAGGATGTGGTGCTCGCGGTTGTCGCCGGTGACCCAGCTCTCGATGAACGGGTAGACCGCGATGGCGACCAGGACCAGCGGGAAGATCATCAGAGGGACGAAGACACCCAGGTTCAGGGTGTGGCCCCACAGGCCGATCTCCCAGCCCGGCATGACGCGGATCAGGCCCTCGGAGAAGCCCATGTACCAGTCGGGCTGGGCGTCGGTCGACACCTGGTCCGGACGGTAGGGGCCGACCGACCAGATCGGGTTGATCGTGGCGATCGCCGAGATGGCGGCGATGATGCCGAACACCAGGAAGAAGAAGCCACCGGCCTTGGCCATGTAGACCGGCATCAGCGGCATGCCGACGACGTTCTTCTCGGTCTTGCCCGGGCCCGCCCACTGGGTGTGCTTGTGGTAGAAGACCAGGATCAGGTGCGCGACCAGCAGGCCGAGCATGATGCCGGGGATCAGCAGCACGTGGATGGTGAAGAACCGCGGGATGATGTCGTGCCCGGGGAACTCGCCGCCGAACAGGAACATCTGGATGTAGGTGCCCACCAGCGGGACGGCGAGGATCGCGCCTTCCATGAAGCGGATACCGGTGCCCGACAGCAGGTCGTCCGGCAGCGAGTAGCCGAAGAAGCCGTCGAACATGCCCAGGACCAGCAGCAGGAAGCCGAAGACCCAGTTGATCTCACGGGGCTTGCGGAACGCGCCGGTGAAGAACACGCGCATCATGTGCACGAGCATCGCGGCCACGAAGACCAGGGCGGCCCAGTGGTGGATCTGGCGGATCAGCAGACCGCCGCGGATCTCGAAGCTGATGTCCACGGTGGAGGCGTACGCCTCGGACATCGGGAGGCCCTTGAGCGGCACGTACGAGCCGTCGTAGACGACCTCGGCCATCGAGGGCTTGAAGAACAGCGTCAGGTAGACACCGGTCAGGATGATGATGATGAAGGTGTAGAGGCAGATCTCGCCCAGCATGAAGGACCAGTGGTCCGGGAAGATCTTCCGCAGGTTGGCCTTGGCGAGGGAGTAGATCCCCAGCCGGCCGTCCGTCCAGTCAGCCGCGGCTTCCCACTTGTTGGCGGGCTTCTCACGCGTGCTGGAGGGCTTGGCGGCACCGGTCGTGGTGCTGCTCGCGCTACTCATCGAGCACGCTCCCAGTAGCTCGGGCCGACGGGCTCCGCGAAGTCGCCGGTGGCGACCAGGTTGCCCTTCTCGTCAGTGGTGATCTTCAGCTGCGGCAGCGGGTGGCCGGCCGGGCCGAAGATGACGCGGGCGCCGTCCGCCAGGTCGAAGGTCGACTGGTGGCAGGGGCAGAGCGCGTGGTGGGTCTGCTGCTCGTACAGGCTGATCGGGCAGCCGACGTGGGTGCAGATCTTGGAGTAGGCGAGGATGCCCTCGAAGCCCAGGTCCTTGGACTTCTCGTCCTTGATGTCCTCGGGCGCGATGCGGACCAGCATCAGGGCGTCCTTGGCGATCCGCTGCTGGAAGTCCTCGCTGTGCGTGGACAGGCCCTCCGGCATGGCGAAGGTCAGCGAGCCGACGGTGATGTCCTCGGGCTTCATCGGCTGCATGGTGTTCATGTTGATGAGCGGCAGCGGCTTGGCCTCGGTCGCCTCCTTCCAGCCGGTCTCCTTGAGCTTCTTCTCGGGAAGCGGGCCGAGGTCACGGAGCAGGACCACGCCGGAGAGCGGGACCAGCGCCATGGAGCCGATCAGGGTGTTGCGGATCATCTTGCGGCGGCCGAAGCCGGACTCGGCGGCGCCGGTCTTGAACTGCTCGATGACGTCCGCGCGGACCTCGTCGGAGGCCTCGATCGGGTGACGCTCGGACGGCATCTCGACGTCCGACATCAGGGTGCGGGCCCAGTGGACCGCGCCCGCGCCGATCATGAACAGCGCGACGCCCAGCGTCAGGCCGAGCGCGAAGTTCAGCGCGCTGACGTGGCCGAGCGGGAAGATGTAGACGATCTTGTCCGGGTCGATGGCCACGTACGAGGCGATGAAGCCGACGGTGGCGAGCATCGAGACCACGAACATCAGCGAGACCTGGCGCTCGGCGCGCTTGGCGGCCCGCTCGTCGATGTCGGTGCGACGGGGCTCGTGGGCCGGCAGGCCCGGGTCGGCGAACGGGCTGCCGTGGTCGGCCACCTCGCCGGCGGAGCCGTGGGGCTCCGGGAGCTTCTCTTCTGACATGTCGTGGCTCATGACTTCTTGGCCTTGGTGGTGTGGGCGGCGACCCAGATCGCGACCGCGATGAGCGTGCCGAGGCCGAAGATCCAGCCGAACAGACCCTCGGTCACGGGACCGAGGCTGCCCAGGGTGAGACCGCCGGGGTTGGGCTCATCGTTGGTGGTGTGGCGCACGAAGGCCACGATCTGCTTCTTCTGCTCCTCGGGCATGGTGGTGTCCGGGAACGACGGCATGTTCTGCGGGCCGGTCTGCATGGCCTCGTAGATGTGCTTGGCTTCCACGCCCTCGAGCGACGGGGCGTACTTGCCCTTGGTCAGGGCACCACCCTGGCCGGAGAAGTTGTGGCACTGGGCGCAGTTGGTGCGGAACAGCTCACCGCCCTTGGCGAGGTCCTCGGGGTTGGTCGAGGTGTACTGCTCCTCCCTCGGGGTCACCGGGCCGGGACCGAGGGAGGCGACGTAGGCGGCGAGCTGGTCGATCTCGCCCTGGGAGTAGATGTTCTTCTTGCGCGGGACCTGGGCGCCGGGCTGCTGGGCCGGCATGCGGCCGGTGC
Organism: Kitasatospora sp. NPDC034533; assembly: GCF_055575155.1. Taxonomy (NCBI): domain Bacteria; kingdom Bacillati; phylum Actinomycetota; class Actinomycetes; order Kitasatosporales; family Streptomycetaceae; genus Kitasatospora; species Kitasatospora sp. NPDC034533. Next base: position 144,481 of record NZ_JBVITE010000007.1, on the reverse strand, counting down.
CGACCTGGAAGTCGACGGCGGCGGAGCCGACGCCGACCAGGCTCGGACCGTCGCTGCTGCCCTGGCCGTTCAGGCCGTGGCAGGAGGAGCAGCCCACGGCGAAGAGCTTCTTGCCCTCATCGATCGCGAGCGACTGCGCGGCGACGTCGGCCTGCGCCTTGTCGGCGGGCGCGAACGCGGCGTACAGCCCCCCGGTTGCCGCCAGGGCGAGAAGTAGGACGACCAGCGCCGCCAATGGGTGGCGCCGTCGTGCGGAGAGCTTTTTCACGGAATAACCCCGGTGTCAGGATCTGGTCGACTGGTGGGTGCACCCGGCGGCCGGTCTGGCCGGCACGAGGCTGCCCGTCTAGGGCTGCGCGCGCGGTCGGTCGGTGGGAGCGTCGGCACCGGCAGAAGCGGCCCGTCGCCGGTGAGGGCGGGGGCCGCAGCCGGTGGCCAGCGACCTGATCAGCTGGTTACTTGATCAGGTAGATGGTCGCGAACAGGCCGATCCACACGACGTCGACGAAGTGCCAGTAGTACGACACGACGATCGCGGCGGTGGCCTGCTCGTGCGTGAAGCGCTTGGCTGCGTACGTCCGTCCCAGGACCAGCAGGAAGGCGATCAGACCACCCGTCACGTGCAGACCGTGGAAGCCGGTGGTCAGGTAGAACACCGTGCCGTACGGGTCGGAGGACAGCGACAGGCCGTCCTTCTTGACCAGATCGGTGTACTCGAAGACCTGGCCGCCGATGAAGATCGCGCCCATGGCGAACGTGAGGATGAACCAAGCCCGGAGCTTCTTCACGTCACCGCGCTCGGCGGCGAACACGCCGAGCTGACAGGTCAGCGAGGAGAGCACCAGGATGGTGGTGTTGACCGAGGAGAAGGGCACGTTGAGGGCGTGGGCCTTCTCGGTCCAGAACTCCGGCCCCTTGACGGAGCGGAGCGTGAAGTACATCGCGAAGAGGGCCGCGAAGAACATCAACTCGGAACTGAGCCAGACGATCGTTCCGACGCTGACCATGTTCGGCCGGTTGACCGATCCGTGCGCGTGCCCGGTTTCTACTGCTGTTGCTGTCGCCACGACGGACATTATGTCGGTCCCTTATTCCGTCTTCACGTCGGGGGGTGTCCCTCGGAGTGTCCGGTGCGTGCGGTATGCCCGCTTGGCGGTCGACGGGGGGTCCGGACGGGGGCTGAGCAGCGGCGCGTCCCTTTTCTGATGGTTCCTCGGGGCAGCTTACGACCCCCTTGCCCGGCGCGTCGTTGCACGGCCGGAGCAGTCCCGGGAGGTACGGGGGAGGGGGCCCGGGTCGGCCGTACGGGTGGACCGGGCGGGGCCGGGTGACGGGCCGTCCTCCGGGCGGGTGAGCCCGGGGCGCCGGGGGCTCGGCGAGGAAGGTGCGCGAGGGGGACTCGGCGACGGGTGATCGGGAGTAGCATCCGGATCAGGCGAACGTGGTCCGGATCACACTTGAGGGAGCAGGGTCCATGGCGTACACGACCGATGAGACGCTCACCGTCCTCGTCTACAGCGACGACCGCAACACCCGCGAGCAGGTGCTGACGGCGCTCGGCCGTCGGCCCGCCGAGGATCTTCCGGAACTGTCCTACCTGGAGTGCGCGACCACCCCCGCGGTGCTCAAGGCGCTGGAGAAGGGGGGCGTGGACCTCTGCCTGCTGGACGGCGAGGCGGTGCCGGCCGGCGGGCTGGGCCTCGCGCGGCAGCTCAAGGACGAGATCTACGGCTGCCCGCCGGTGCTGGTGCTGATCGGCCGGCCGCAGGACTCCTGGCTCGCCGCCTGGAGCCGGGCCGACGCGGCGATCTCCCGCCCGGTGGACCCGGTGGCCCTGGCCGAGGCGGTGGCCACCCTGCTGCGGGCCCGGCTGGCCAAGCGCGCTCCGGCGGTCCGCTGAGCGCGGCCCCGGCCGCAGTCGGAAGAAGTAGGGGAGAGGCGACCGCTCCGCTCGATAGGCTGGCTCCATCCGTACGGACGTCCCCCCGGAGCGGGGGAACCGACAACAGTGGAGTCAGCCATGGTGAACGTGAACCCTGCGAACGGCGGTAGCGACCCCGCGCAGGTGGTCCGCTCCTGGCCGGATCTCCTGACGGCACTGTTGAAGGGGGAGGACCTCGACCGCTCGTCCACCGCCTGGGCGATGGACCGGATCATGAGCGGCGAGGCGTCCCCCGCCCAGGTGGCCGGGTTCATGGTCGCGCTGCGGGCCAAGGGCGAGTCGGTCGAGGAGATCACCGGCCTGGTCGACGCGATGTACGAGCACGCCGAGCCGCTGGACATCCCCGGCCCGGCGGTGGACATCGTCGGCACCGGCGGCGACCGGGCGAAGACCGTCAACATCTCCACCATGTCGGCGATCGTCGCGGCCGCCGCCGGGGCCAAGGTGATCAAGCACGGCAACCGATCCGCCTCCTCCGCCAGCGGCTCCTCGGACGTGCTGGAGAAGCTCGGGGTGGCGCTGGACCTGTCGCCCCGGCGGGTGGCCGAGGTGGCCGAGGAGGTCGGGCTCACCTTCTGCTTCGCGGCGAAGTTCCACCCCTCGATGCGGCACGCCGCCACGGCGCGGGTCGACCTCGGGGTGCCGACCGCCTTCAACATCCTCGGCCCGCTGACCAACCCGGCGAAGGTCACGGCGCACGCCGTCGGCTGCTTCGACACCCGGCTGGCCGGGCTGATCGCCGGCGTGCTGGCCCGGCGGGGCTCGACGGCGCTGGTCTTCCGCGGCGACGACGGGCTGGACGAGCTGACCATCACCACCACCTCGCAGGTGTGGCTGGTGCGCGACGGGGTGGTCACCGAGATCACCTTCGACCCGCGGGACGTCGGCATCGAGCTGGTCGGCATCGAGGCGCTGCGCGGGGCGGACGCCTCGTACAACGCCGAGGTCGCGCGGCGGCTGCTGGCGGGGGAGCACGGGCCGGTGCGGGACGCCGTCCTGCTGAACACGGCGGCGGCCCTGGTGGCGCTGGACCTGGGCGAGGCGCCGCTCGCCGAACAGCTGGCGGCGGGCATGGAGCGGGCCGCGAAGGCGATCGACTCCGGCGCGGCGCAGGACCTGCTGCGGCGCTGGTCGGAGGCCACCAGCCGGGCCTGAAGCGGAGGTCGGAAGCCCGTACCGGGGGCACCGGTGCGGGCTTCCACGCCGTGTCCGGATGCTGGACGGCCGTTTGACCGCCCGCTGGACGGGACCTAGAGTCTTCGCCAGGTCATGAGCGACAGCGCCAAGCCCCAGCTTGCTGTCCGGCAACCCTCCGTCCGTGGCGGGGTGCCCTGGGTGAGGACCGGGTCGTCACGGCAAACCGTCCGTGCGACAAGCGCGGACACCGGACGGCTTGCACTCCCGGGGTCCCTTACCCGTAGAAGGAGTGCATCCATGTCCGCTCACCCCTCTCCCGTCACCACCCTCCTCTCGTCGCGCTCCGCGCGGCAGCCCTCTGCCGAGCCCTGTGCCCCGCTCGCCGTCCTCGGCGCCGACGTCCAGGTCCCGCTCGCCAGCGGTGAGAAGGTCGGGTACGCCGCGCTCGACTACGCGGCCAGCTCGCCGGCGCTCCAGCGGGTGTGGGACGACGTCGCCGCCTACGCGCCGTACTACGGCAGCGTGCACCGCGGGGCCGGGTACCTCTCGCAGCTGTCCACCGACCTGTTCGAGCAGAGCCGCCGCACCGTCGGCGAGTTCCTCGACCTGCGCGAGGGCGACCAGGTGGTCTTCACCCGGGCCACCACCGACTCGCTCAACCTGCTGGCCGCCGCCGTTCCGGCCGGCACCCGGGTGTTCGCCTTCGAGACCGAGCACCACGCCTCGCTGCTGCCCTGGGCGCACGCCGGACTGGGCGTCACCTACCTGCGGGCGCCGCGCTCGCGGGCCGAGGCGGTGGCCGCGCTGGACGCCGCGCTCGCCGAGGCGCCCGAGGGCCCCAAGCTGCTGTGCGTCACCGGCGCCTCCAACGTGACCGGCGAGCTGTGGCCGGTCGCCGAGCTGACCGGGACCGCCCACCGGCACGGCGCCCGGGTGGTGCTGGACGCCGCCCAGCTGGCGCCCCACCACCGGGTCTCGGTGCGCGAGCTGGACGTCGACTGGATCGCCTTCTCCGGCCACAAGATCTACGCGCCGTTCGGCGCCGGGGTGCTGGCCGGCCGGGCCGACTGGCTGGACGCGGCCGAGCCGTACCTGGCGGGCGGCGGGGCGACCCGGACGGTGGCCCGGGAGGCCGACGGGTCGGTGGCCGTGCAGTGGCACACCGGTCCGGCGCGGCACGAGGCCGGCTCGCCGAACGTCATCGGCGCCTACGCGATCGCCTCGGCCTGCCGGGCGCTGACCGAGGCCGGCTTCGACGCGCTGGAGGCCCGCGAGCAGCAGCTGATCGCGCGGCTGACGGCCGGGCTGGCAGCGATCCCGCAGGTCAAGGTCCTCAACCTGTTCGGGGCCGACTCCGCCCGGGTGGGCGTGCTGTCCTTCGTCGTCCAGGGCTGGAACAGCTCGCACTTCTCGGCCGCGCTGTCCGCCGAGTACGGCATCGGGGTGCGCGACGGCCTGTTCTGCGCCCACCCGCTGGTGCGCACCCTGCTGGGGGACGAGGAGGTGGCTCCGTCCGAGTGCGGGGCGCCGGAGCCGTCGCTGCCGGGCGAGCGCAGCCTGAACGCGATCCGGGTGAGCTTCGGCGCCGGGACGCCGGACGAGCACGTCGACCGCTTCCTGACCGCCGTCCGGGAGCTGGTCACGGACGGCGCGGCCTGGAACTACCGCAACGAGGGCGGGCGCTGCGTCGCCGACACCCGGCGCGCGGGCTGACCGCTACTCGTCCAGGCCGAGGGCGAAGGCGGCTTCCAGGTCGTGCTGGGAGTAGGTGCGGAAGGCGATCTGGGTCTCGGTGTCGGCCACGCCCGGGACCTTGTTGAGCCGGCCCGGGATGACCTCGGCCAGGTCGTCGTGCCGGCGCACCCGCACCATCGCCACCAGGTTGTAGCCGCCGGTCACCGAGTAGACCTCGCTCACGCCCTCGATGGCGGCGATGGCCTCGGCGATCTCCGGGATGCGGTCGACACTGGTCTTGATCAGGACGATGGCGGTGATCACTTTTCGGGCTCCTTTGTGAGGTGCCGCCAGCGTATCGGGCGTCAGCCGGGTCGTCGCGGGGGGTGGCGGGCGGCGGCACAGGCGAAGAGGAACCCGGCGCAGAAGCCGATCACGTGGACCAGGTAGGCCACCCCCGGGCCCGCCGAGTGCACCGACCACCACTGAAGGGTGAACCAGAGGCCGAGCACCAGCCAGGCGGGGAAGCGCAGCGGCAGGAAGAACAGCAGCGGGACCAGGGTGGTCACCCGGGCCCGGGGGTGGAAGCGCAGGTAGGCGCCGAGGACGGCGGAGATCGCGCCGGAGGCCCCGATGAGCACCCGGGTGGCATCCGGCGAGTGCGCCTCGGCGAGGGCGAAGCCGTACGTGCTCAGGCAGCCGGCCGCCAGGTAGAACACGGCGTACCGGGCCCGGCCCAGCCGTCGTTCGACGGTGGGGCCGAAGACGTGGAGGAACAGCAGGTTCCCCAGCAGGTGCAGCCAGCCGGCGTGCAGGAAGAGGCCGGTGAGGACGGACAGGGCCGGGTGCTTGCCGGGGGTGGGGGCGGCCGGGCAGCCGGGGACCGGGTCCGGGGCCTCGGCCAGCTGTTCGGCGGTCAGCGGCCGGCCGGCCGGCAGCTCGGCGGGGACGGCGCCCCAGCGCTGCTCGTACCGCTGCTCCGCGCAGACCCGGGCCTGGCCGGAGCCGTACACCGGGTTGAGCCCGGCGGCCGGGCCGAGCAGGAAGACCAGGGTGTTGAGCGCGATCAGGGCGTAGCTGACCGCCGGGGCGGTCGACGCCCGGGCGGCGGTGTGGTCGGAGGCCGCGAGCGCCATGCGGCCAAGCATCCCTCCGGGCGCCGCAGGTGACACGACGGTTTACGGCAGGTGGACCAGTGCGGTTGTTCGGGCAACCGGTGGTCGCGGTGGTTGCCCCAGGCAATAGGCTTGGGGCGGGCATTCCCGCCTCCCGCCGCCGACGCCGGGGCTCCGTGGGGAGCGCCTAGCCCACCCAGGGACCACCCGAGAGGACCCCCGATGACCGTCCCCGCCCTGACCGCCGAGACGCGCTGGCGCTGCACCCTGTGCGGCAACCTCACCCGCTTCGACGTGACCCGCACCGCGCGGGTGACCGAGTTCCTGCACTTCGACCTGGCCGGCGAGGCCAAGGTCGAGGAGACCGAGGTGCTGAGCGAGACCATCGAGTCGGTGCGCTGCCGCTGGTGCAACGCGGTGGACCAGGTCGAGCTGGTGGCCCGTCCGGGTGCCGAGGGCGCGGAGGCCCCCGCCGAGCAGGGCTGACGCCCGTCGGTGCGGCGGGCGGGTGCGCGGCGCGCCCGTCCGGCGCACGGGACAATACAGAACAAGACGCACGGAGCGTGACGACAGGGGCGGCCGCCGCCGTACCCCGCTGGACCAGGATCGGAGCCGAGGACGTGGTGGACGCAGCGAAGGAGCCCGGCGAAGCCCAGGGGCTTCAGCCCGCTGCGGCCGAGGCCCCGGCCGAGGGGGCCGGGGCGGTGGAGGGCTCCACGGGCCCCGAGGCGGAGCGCGTCGTCGAGAAGCTCGACCGGCCGCTGCCGGAGGGGGTGCGCCGGCGGGTGGTCGGGCTGGCCTCGGACGCGCTCGGCGGGCTGCCGTCGGCCGAGCTTCCGCAGGGCCTGCGCCAGTACGTCAAGTTCACCCCGGCCCGGCGGGCCAAGTACGCGGCCACCGCGCTGGCGGCGGCGCTGGAGGCGGAGCCGGCCTTCCGGGTGCGGATAGCGGAGCGGCTGCGGCTGGGGCAGCCGGACCTGGTGAAGGCGCTGGAGGCGGGCACCGTCCCGAGCGCCGCCGATCCGATGGACGTCGCGGCCGCCGCCTACCTGGTGCGTTCGGCGGGCTGGAGCCGGCTGGTGACCGAGGCCGGCGAGGAGGCCGAGCGGGCCGGTGCCGAGGACGCGGCCGCGGAGGCGGCCCGGCTGGTGGAGAAGCTCCAGGCCGAGCTGGCCGAGCTGCGGGCCTCCGCGCGGGCGGACCTGGACCGGCAGCGGGCCGAGTTCGAGGGCGTCCGCAAGGAGGCCGAGTCGCTGCGCCGGAAGGTGCGGTCGCTGGAGAGCGACACCCGCCGGGCGCAGGCGGAGGCCCGCCGGGTGACCGGCGAGTTGGAGGCCGCGAGGGCGCAGGCCGCGGCGGAGCGCGGTGCGGCCGAGAGCGAGGCGCGCAGGCTCCGGCACCGGGTCTCCGAGTTGGAGAACGCGGCGGAGCAGGGCCGCCGGTCGGCCCGGGAGGGGCGCAGCGTCGAGGACATGCGGCTGCGGCTGCTGCTGGACACCGTGTTGCAGTCGGCCCAGGGGCTCCAGCGGGAGCTGGCGCTGCCGGTCTCCCAGATCCGTCCGGCGGACCTGGTGGAGGCGGTGGTGCCGGGGGCGGCCTCGCCGCACGACGTGGCCCGGCGCGGGCTGGCCGAGGACGATCCGGCGCTGCTGGACCAGCTGCTGGCGATCCCCCAGGTGCACCTGGTGGTGGACGGCTACAACGTGACCAAGACCGGCTATCCGACGCTTCCGCTGGAGCAGCAGCGGATCCGGCTGCTGGGCGGGCTGGCGATGCTGGCCCAGCGCACCCAGGCGGAGGTCACCTGCGTGTTCGACGGGCAGGACCTGGACGTCCCGGTGATCATGGCGCCGCCGCGCGGGGTCCGGGTACGGTTCAGCCGGACCGGGGAGACGGCCGACGAGCTGATCCGCCGTCTGGTGCGGGCCGAGCCGCAGGGGCGTCCGGTGGTGGTGGTGTCCACCGACCGGGAGGTCGCGGAGGGCGTGCGGAAGGCGGGCGCGCGCCCGGTGGCCTCGGTGCTGCTGCTGAACCGGCTGGCCCGGCCCTGAGGCCGGATCCGGGCGTGGGAACGCCTGGTCGGAAGGGGTCCGGGGGCCCGGTGGGGTTTCCGTGAAGTCAGTGTGGGTGACCGGAGTTCACGCCTTTGGGGGAGTGGCAGAACGGATTGAACTTCACTAGGGTCAGGTGTCAAACCTATTTTCCGGAATCTCATCCCATCAGGTGAGTCCGATCAGGTGAGTCCGATGGAAGAAGGAGCCGGTCACTTGGCCACCCACCGCCGTCCCAAGCAGCCGAGCCGCGCGCGGATCTCCGTGCTCACCGCTGCCGCTGCGACCGCGGTCGCCCTCTCCGCCCAGGTGGCGGCGCACGCCGCGCCGCAGCCGAACACGTCGGACGTCAAGGCGCAGATCGACCAGCTCCAGCAGGAGCAGGAGCAGGCGGCGGAGAAGTACAACGGCGCCAAGGAGCGGGCCGACCAGCTGCGCAAGCAGGCCGACCAGCTCCAGGACCAGGTGGCCCGCGGCCAGGAGGAGATGACCCAGCTCCAGGGCGGCCTCGCCGAGGTGGCGGGCGAGCAGTACCGCACCGGCGGCATCGACGCGTCCGTCCAGCTGATGCTCTCCTCCGACCCCTCCGGCTACCTGGAGAAGGCCTCCACCATCCAGCAGGCCAGCACCAGTCAGGCCGAGGCGCTCAAGAACCTGCTGGAGCAGCAGCGCCGGCTGGACCAGGAGAAGACCGAGGCGGCCGCGGTGCTCGCCTCGCTCGACACCACCACCAAGGACCTGAACCAGGCCAAGACGGACGTCAACGCCAAGCTGAAGGCCGCTCAGGACCTGCTGAACTCGCTCAGCGCGGCCGACCGTGCCGCGCTGCGGGCCCAGCAGGCGCAGGACGAGCGCGCCTCGCGCGGCAGCGAGCGGGTGGACCTGGGAAGCCTGCCGGCGGCCAGCGGCTACGCGGCCACCGCGGTGTCCAAGGCGATGAGCAAGCAGGGCTCGCCGTACGTGTGGGGCGCCACCGGCTCGACCACCTTCGACTGCTCGGGCCTGATGGTCTGGGCGTACGGGCAGGCCGGCGTCTCGCTGCCGCGCACCTCGCAGGAGCAGGGCCACTACGGCACCCGGGTGCCCTCGCTGGACCAGGCCCAGCCGGGTGACCTGGTGGTCTACGGCTCCGACATGCACCACGTCGGGATGTACATCGGCAACGGCATGGTGGTCCACGCGCCGCACACCGGTGACGTGGTGAAGGTGATGAAGGCGGACGCGATGCCCATCAACACCATCCGCCGGGTCTGACGGGCCGACATGCCCGAGGGGCTCCCGCGGCCCTTGTGACCAGCGCCACCCCCGCCCGGGGGTGGCGTTCGGGTTTTCCGCGCCTTTTGTGACCACATGCTGAGAACCGATCAGCCTTGCGTGCGTCAGTGGTCACCATCGGTCATTTTCACAAAAGAACTTGGGTAATCTTCTGTCTTTTTTCTGACAAGGATTTGAACGGATCACGGTTCAGTTACTAGGGTCGTGCTCCGAACCACCGCACTGTCGATCGCCCAGCCTGGGTGGCGGCGGTGGTTTCCGCCGAGTTCGCGAGGCAGCGGGGCAGGTCGAAGCGACTGCCCGACAGGGGAGCCCAGTGTTCGGGGGCGCTGCGGAGCGGAGCCGGGGAACCACGTTCCTCCGGGGTGAATCGGCGCCAGGTCGGCCGCCGGCGCGGCCGTGAGGCGTCGTAGGGCATGCTTCCGGCCCGAACCCGTCAGCTCACCCGGTAGGCGGACGTAGGAAGAAGGAGTCCGCCTTCGTGGCGTCCCATCGTCGTCCCAAGCCCGCCGGCCGCACCCGCGTCTCGATCATGACCGGCCTCGCCGCCGCAGCCGTCGCCCTCTCCGCGCAGTCCGGCGCCCACGCCGACCCGCAGCCGACCAAGGAACAGGTCAAGGAGCAGGTCGACCAGTACAACGAGCAGGCCGAGGTCGCGACCGAGAAGTACAACGCCTCGCTGGAGAAGCAGCAGGAGCTGGAGAAGCAGGTCTCCGGCCTCCAGGACCAGGTGGCCCGTCAGCAGGCCCAGGTGACCGAGCTCCAGGGCGGGCTCGCGGAGATCGCCGGCGAGCAGTACCGCAACGGCGGCATCTCGCCGACCGTCCAGCTGATGTTCTCCTCCAGCCCGGACACCTTCCTGAACCAGGCCGGTGCGCTGAACCAGGCCGGGGACAGCCAGAAGAACCAGCTGAAGCAGCTCCAGGAGCAGCAGCGCAAGCTGGACCAGGACCGCACCGAGGCCCAGGGCAAGCTCGCCGAGCTGGACTCCACCACCCAGCAGCTGAAGGCCTCCAAGGAGGAGGTCCAGAGCAAGCTGAAGGCCGCCCAGGACCTGTTCAACACGCTGTCCGAGCAGGAGCGCCAGGCGATCCAGCAGGCCGAGCAGAAGGCCGCGGCGGACGCCAAGGCCAAGGCCGACGCCGCCCAGGCCCAGCAGGGCGGTGCCGACCGCGCCTCGCGCGACAACGGCCGCAGCGACCTCTCGGCCCCCTCGACCACCGCTCCGGTGAAGGTGGCCGCGGGCAGCTCGCGCGGTGCCGCCGCGCTCTCGTACGCCGCCTCCAAGATCGGCAGCCCGTACGTCTGGGGCGCCACCGGCCCGAGCTCCTTCGACTGCTCCGGCCTGATGGTCTGGGCGTACAACCAGGCGGGCGTGTCGCTGCCGCGCACCTCGCAGGCGCAGGCCGGGGCCGGCACCCGGATCGGCACCGACCTCTCCCAGGCCCAGCCCGGCGACCTGCTGATCTTCTACAGCGACGCCCACCACGTCGGCATCTACGCCGGCAACGGCCAGGTGCTGCACGCCCCCAAGCCGGGTGCGTCGGTGCGCTACGAGGCGGTCTCCAACATGCCGCTGGCCTCCATCGTGCGGGTCTGATCCCCGCTCGGACGCTCTCAGGCCCGGTCTTCCCCGAGGGGAGGCCGGGCCTGCGGCTTTTGCGGGCGGGTCGATCTGATGTCCGATTAGTGAGCGAATATTCGGGTTGGGAGGGGTTTGGACTCGCTTGCCCGGACTCGCTAACGTCTGCCACCGGACTTCCGCTCGACGGCCGCCCGCAGTGGTGCGGCGGCGGGGGCCCGCGCCGCAGGATTGGAGTCGCCGCCGCCATGCCCGTGCACCGTCGTTCCCCACTGCTCGCCCGGGCGCTGGTGCTGACAGCGGCCGCCGCCACCGCGTTGGGCGTGGCCTCCGGCGGCAGCGCCCAGGCCGCCCCCGGCACCCCGGACCCGACCGACCGTCAGGACGTCAAGGCGCAGGTGGAGCAGCTGTACGACGAGGCCGAGCAGGCGTCCGAGAAGTACAACGCCGCCCAGGAGGCGCAGCGGCGGCTCCAGGGCGAGACCACCATCCTCCAGGGGGAGATCGCCCTCGCGCAGGACCAGCTCAACCAGCTGCGCGGCGACCTGGCGACGGTCGCCGGGGCCGAGTACCGCGGCGGCGGGATGACCCAGACCGCCCAGCTGATCCTCTCGCCCGACCCGGAGGGGTACCTCGCCCGCGCCCGCACCATGGGCCAGGCCGCCACCCGCCAGCAGGAGACCCTGCACGAGCTGCTCACCCGTCAGCGCCGGCTCGACCAGCGCCGCACCGAGGCGGCCGACAAGCTCGCCGAGCTGGACGAGACCCGCCGCTCGCTCGCGGACAGCAAGCAGCAGATCCAGCAGCGGCTGGCCGCGGCGCAGAAGCTGCTCAACGGACTGGGCGCCGGCGAGCGGGCCCGGCTGGCGGCGCAGGACGCCCGCGACGCCGAGCAGCGCGCCACCCGCGGCACCGACCGGCTGGACCTCGGCTCCGCGCCGCCCGCCTCCGAGCGCGGGGCCGCCGCGCTGGCCGCCGCGGTGCGGATGATCGGCTCGCCGTACGTCTACGGGGCCACCGGGCCGAACGCGTTCGACTGCTCCGGTCTGATGTACTACAGCTGGCGGCAGGCCGGAGTGACCCTGCCGCGCACCTCGCAGGCCCAGGCGTACGCCGGGCAGCGGATCAGCCTGTCCGAAGCGCGACCGGGAGACCTGGTGATCTTCTACCGGGACATGCACCACGTCGGCATGTACGCCGGCGGCGGTGTGATCGTGCACGCCCCCCGCCCGGGCGCCAAGGTCCGCTACGAGAGCGTCACCGCGATGCCGGTCTCCGGGGTGGTCCGGCTCTGAACGCCTCGCCGTCAGGCTCCCCGCGGATACCCGCCCCCCGCCGCGCGCTGTCCCGGCGCGGCGCGCTGCTGCTCGCCGCCGGCGGGCTGGCCCAGCTGTCGCTGCCGCCGGCCGCTCCGGCGGCGGTGCCCGCGGCCCGGTCGGCGGACCGGCGCGCCGGGGTGGCCGGGGCGCTGGCGCGGCGGGCGGGCTCGGCGCCGCCCTGGGCCGGGCTGCCGGTGGCCGGGGCGGAGTACCGCAACCTGGTGCTCGCCGGGTCCGGCGGTCCGGAGCGGGTGACCGCGGCCGCCGACCTGGTGGTGCGGATCGCCGGGTACGACGCGTACCCGGTGGTCTACCCCCGCCGGATCGAGCTGGCCCGGGCGGGGGAGGGCTGGCGGGTCGAGCGCGAGGAGAGCGCGAGCGGGCCGCCCGCGCCGTGGGACTTCGGGCCGCTCCGCTCGGCGCCGGGCGCGCACTGCCTGGTGGTCGGGCCCGCCGACGGCCCCGACCCGGCCGAGCTGGTCGCGGTGGGGGACCGGGCGGTGCCCGCCGTCACCGAGGTCTGGGGCGCGGCCTGGCCGCAGCGGCTGCTGCTGGAGCGGCCGGCCACCCAGGAGCAGTTCGCCCGCCTGCTGGAGGGCGACCCGGAGGACTGGGCGGGCATGGCGGCGGTCACGGTGGCCGCCCCGGGCGCGCCCCGGCACACCCCGGCGGACCGGGTGCTGGTCAACCCGGAGGCGTACGGGCGGCTCAGCGACTTCGGCCGCCAGGTGGTCGTCACCCACGAGGCCACCCACGTGGCGACCAGGGCCGACACCCGCTCCTGGACCCCGATGTGGCTCTCCGAGGGCGCGGCCGACTGGACCGCCTACCGCGACAGCGGCCGCGCCGCGCGGCAGGTCGCCCCCGAGCTGGCCCGGGACGTCGCCGCCGGGAAGCTGCCCACCGCGCTGCCCGCCGACCGGGACTTCGCGGCCGGCGCGGCCGGCATCGCCCAGGCCTACGAGCAGTCCTGGCTGGCCTGCGACCTGATCGCCCGCGACCACGGGCCCCAGCGGCTGGTCGCCTTCTACCGGGCCGTCGGCGCGGCCGACGGACAGGGCGAGGACCGGGAGGGCCGCACCGACCGGCTGATGCGCCGTGAGCTGGGCGTCGGCCTGGAGGAGTTCACCCGGCTCTGGCTGGAGCGGGTGGCGGCGCTCAAGGACTGACCGGCGGCGACCCACCGGCGCGCGCCCGACGGCCGCCGGATCAGCGGCGCTGCTGGGCCGGGGCGGCGCCCGGGTGGCCGATGCCGTCCAGCAGGTCCTGCTCGTAGGCGATGCCCGGACGCACCGGGTAGCCCGCGGCCGGCAGCGCGGCGGGCTCGCGGTCCAGCACCACGGTCGGCGGCAGCGGCGCCTCGCCGCGGGTGGAGCGCCACAGCCGGATGCCGGAGAGCACGGCCGCGGCCAGCAGCAGCAGGTTGCGCAGGGCCAGGGCGGCGACGCCCATCGGCTCGCTGGCCAGGACCTGGCTGAAGAGGGTCGGGAATTCGAGCAGGGTCAGCGGGCAGGCCAGCAGGATCAGCACCGCCACCGGCCGCTGGCTGGTGCCGCGCACGGTCAGGCAGACCGCCGCGACGCCGACCAGCCAGACCAGGTACTGCGGGCTGATCACCCGGCTGGTCACCACGAAGATCAGCAGGGCGCACAGCGCCGCGTCGTACATGGTGGACGCGTTGCGGCGCTTGGAGGTGAAGCGCCACAGCAGCAGCCAGGCGAAGCCCAGCACGGTGCCGGCCATCATCACCTTGCTGATCACGCTGACCCACGGCCCGAGCATCTCGGGGGAGCCGTAGTTCATGGTGACCTTGCCGTCCCAGCCGTCCGCGAGCCGGGCGAGGTGCAGCGGCAGCGCGCCGAGCGACTCGACCTCGATGCCGCGGTCCTTCTGGAAGGCCAGGAAGTCGAAGGCGCCGTTCATCCCGGCCGCCAGGAGGAATCCGACGGAGACGGCGGTGGCGCCGGCCAGCGTCCAGGAGCGGCGGGTGCGGCGGCCGGAGGGGGTGCCGATCAGGCCGAGCAGCGGCCAGACCTTGACGATGCCGCCCAGGCCCAGCAGCAGCCCGCCGACCGCCGGGCGGCGGATCAGCGCCAGCAGGCCGGCCACGGCGACCGCGGTGACGATGACGTCGAAGCGGTTGTAGATCATCGGGCCGAGCAGCGGGACGCCCACCACCCACATCCAGGCGCCGGTCAGCGCCCGGCCCCGGCGCAGGCCGGTGCGGACCAGCAGGGCGGCCGCGGCGGCGTCGGCGATCCCGCAGATCACCCAGAACGAGACCAGGTACGACCACGGCAGCAGGCCCGGCAGCAGGATCACCAGGGCGGCCCCCGGCGGGTACTGCCAGGTCACGTCGTCGAACGGGAAGGTGCCGGTCTGGAGCACGCCGTACCAGGCGTGGTAGATCATCCAGACGTCGGCCGTGACGTCGCCGCCGGGCCCCTTCAGCACGCCGGTCGTCAGCAGCACCAGCAGGGCCCGGGTGGCCACCCAGGTGGCGCCGAGTGCGGCCAGCGCCCCGAGCGGGCGGCCGAGGCGGCCGCGCGAAGAACCGGGCTCGGTGGCCGGGGCCAATTCCACTGCGCTCCCTCGTTCGTCTCGTACGTCCCACCGGAGGCGTCGTACCGACGGACGCCCGGGCCGTGCTGCTTCACGGCCTAGGTACTAGGACAGACCCGGGGGTCAAACGGTTGCCGTGCGCGGTTCCGTTCCCGGTGGGTCGTGGTGTTGACCTATCGTACGGATCACCCAGCGGTACACCGCGCACCCCCCGACCGAGCGAGCCGTGGCCTGATGCACAGAACCCTGATCGTCACCAATGACTTCCCGCCCCGCCCCGGTGGCATCCAGGCCTTCGTCCACAACATGGCCGTCCGTCAGCCCGCAGGCAGCGTCGTGGTGTACGCCTCGACCTGGCGGGACGGCGGCGAGGTGGCCCGCTTCGACGCCGAGCAGCCGTTCCCGGTGATCCGGGACCGGACGAAGGTGATGGTTCCCACACCGCGGGTCACCCGGCGGGCCGCCGAGATCCTGCGCGCGGAGAAGTGCGACTCGGTCTGGTTCGGCGCCGCCGCCCCGCTCGGGCTGATGGCGCCCGCGCTGCGCCGGGCCGGCGCCGGGCGGCTGCTCGGCATGACCCACGGGCACGAGGCGGCCTGGGCCCAGCTGCCGGTCTCCCGGCAGCTGCTGCGCCGGATCGGGGCGGGCACCGACGTGCTGACCTACCTGGGCGAGTACACCCGCTCCCGGATCGCCGCCGCGGTCGGGCCGCGGGCCGCGGCCCGGATGGTGCAGCTGCCGCCGGGCGTGGACGAGGCGACCTTCCACCCGGCCTCGGGGGGCGCCGAGGTGCGCCGCCGGCTGGGGCTGGCGGACCGGCCGGTGGTGGTCTGCGTCTCCCGGCTGGTGCCGCGCAAGGGCCAGGACACCCTGATCGAGGCGATGCCGCAGATCCTCGCCGACGTGCCGGACGCGGTACTGCTGATCGTCGGCGGTGGCCCGTACCGGGCGGACCTGGAGAAGCTCGTGGACGCCACCGGCGTCCGGGACGCGGTGCGGTTCACCGGCGCGGTGCCCTGGGAGGAGCTGCCCGCCCACTACGGGGCCGGGGACGTCTTCGCGATGCCCTGCCGCACCCGGCGCGGCGGGCTGGACGTGGAGGGCCTGGGCATCGTCTACCTGGAGGCCTCGGCGACCGGCCTGCCCGTGGTCGCCGGCGACTCCGGCGGGGCGCCGGACGCGGTGCTGGAGGGCGAGACCGGCTACGTGGTGCCCGGCGGCTCGGCCCCGGCGGCGGCCGAGCGGATCGTCCGGCTGCTGCGCGACGAGGAGCTGCGGCGGCGGATGGGGGAGGCCGGGCGGCGCTGGGTGGAGCGCTCCTGGCGCTGGGACCTGCTGGCCGGGCGGCTGGCCTCGCTGCTGGCGGGGTGACCGCCGGGTGACGCGTGCGGGCCCCGCCTCCCTCCCGGAGGGGCGGGGCCCGCACGGTCGTTCCCGGCCCTACTTCCGGTACAGGGCCTCGATGTCGGCCGCGAAGTCCTTCAGCACGACGTTGCGCTTGAGCTTGAGCGAGGGCGTCAGGTGGCCGCTCTCCTCGGAGAACTCGGTGTCCAGCAGCCGGAACTTCTTGACCGCCTCGGCGTGCGAGACGGCCGCGTTGCCATCGTCCACCGCGGCCTGGAGGGCGGCCAGCAGGTCCGGGTCGGCGGCGAGCTCCGCGACGGTGGCGTCGGCCGGCTTGCCGTTGAGCTCCTTCCACTTCGGGAAGAAGTCCGGGTCGACGGTGATCAGGCAGGCGACGAAGGGCTTGCGGTCGCCGACCACCATGACCTCGCCGACCAGGGCGTGGCCCCGGATGCGGTCCTCGATCACGGCCGGGGCGACGTTCTTGCCGCCGGCGGTGACGATGATCTCCTTCTTGCGGCCGGTGATGGTCAGGTAGCCCTCGGAGTCCAGCGAACCGAGGTCGCCGGTGGCGAACCAGCCGTCCTTGAAGGCGTCGGCGGTGGCCTCGGGGTTGTTCCAGTAGCCGGTGGAGACGTGCGGGCCCTTGAGGAGGACCTCGCCGTCCTCGGCGATCCGGACGGAGCAGCCGGGCACCGGCTGGCCGACCGTACCGATCTTCGGCTTGTCGCACGGGTTGAAGGCGGTGGCCGCGCAGGTCTCGGTCAGGCCGTAGCCCTCCAGGACGGTGAAGCCGATGCCGCGGTAGAAGTGGCCCAGGCGCTCGCCCAGCGGGGCGCCGCCGGAGATGGCGTGGGTGGCCCGGCCGCCGAGCGCGGCGCGCAGCTTGCTGTAGACCAGCTTGTCGAAGACCGCGTGCTTGAGCCGCAGCACCAGGCCCGCGCCGCCCGCGTCCAGCGCCCGGCTGTAGGCGATCGCGGTGTCGGCGGCCTTGTCGAAGATCCTGCCCTTGCCGTCGGCCTGGGCCTTGGCGCGGGCGGTGTTGTAGACCTTCTCGAAGACTCTGGGCACGCCCAGGATCAGGGACGGCTTGAAGGCGGCCAGCTCGGCGGTGACGTCCCTGATGTCGGAGACGTGGCCGAGCTTGATCGGGGCCATCGCCGGGGCGATCTCGGCGATCCGGCCGAGCACGTGGGCCAGCGGCAGGAAGAGCAGGACCGAGCTGTCGCCGGTGCGGAACAGCGGGGCCAGGCGCTCGACGACGTTGCCGCACTCGGCCAGGAAGTTGCCGTGCGTCAGCTGACAGCCCTTCGGGCGGCCGGTGGTGCCCGAGGTGTAGACGATGGTGGCGATCGAGTCGGGGCCGGCGATCCGGCGGCGCTCGTGGACGGTCGCGTCCGGGACGTCCCGGCCGGCCTCGGCGAGCGCGGCGAGCGCGCCGCCCTCGATCTGCCAGGTGTGCTCCAGCTCCGGCAGCCGGTCGCGGACCTCGTCGACGACCCGGAGGTGCTGGGCGGTCTCGGTGATCACGGCGACCGCGCCCGAGTCGCCGAGGATCCACTCGACCTGCTCGGCGGAGGAGGTCTCGTACACCGGCACGGTGATCGCGCCGGCCGTCCAGATCGCGAAGTCCAGCAGCGTCCACTCGTACCGGGTGCGGGACATGATGCCCACCCGGTCGCCGGGCTCGACGCCCGCGGCGATCAGGCCCTTCGCGGCGGCGTGCACCTCGGCCAGGAACTGGACCGAGGTCAGCTCCTGCCACCGTCCGTCCACCTTCCGGCTGAGCACGGCGACGTCCGGGCGCTCCTCGGCGTTCCGGTGCACCGGGTCGGCGAGGTTGCCGCCGCTCGGTACCTGGTAGAGGGCCGGAAGGCTGAAGTCGAGCAAGACTGCTCCTCGTTCGCGACGCTGCGGGACGGCAGGACGTTACTGCCCGGTAGGCAGCTTGGACCAGGGGGGTCGGCTCCGGTGTTCGAAGTGTCACACCCGGCCGGGTCCGACCAGGCCGTGACCAGGTCGTTCGAATGGCACCCTACGGCAGCGCCGGGCGACCGGCCGGTAACATGCCCCGCCGCCCGTGGGCCGCCGCCCCGCGGCCGTCGTCCGGCACCCGCCGCCCCGCCGCCGCCCGTCGCCGATCACCGCCGCCGGGCGCGATAGCCTGCTCCGGGCGGACCGGGCCGAGTGCGCCCCGGCCGGACCGGCAGGCAGAGGGACGAGGCGGAGGGCCATTCCATGGCGGAGCACACCAGGTCGAGCATCACCATCGACGCGACCCCGGCCACGGTCATGGCCGTGATCGCCGACTTCGCCGCTTACCCGGCGTGGACCGGAGAGGTCAAGGAGATCGAGGTCCTGGAGACCGGCGAGGACGGCCGCGCCGCCCAGGTCCGGCTGCTGCTGGACGCCGGCGCCATCCGCGACGAGCACGTCCTCGCCTACACCTGGGACGGCGACCGCGAGGTCGGCTGGACCCTCGTCCGCAGCCAGATGCTCCGCTCGCTGGACGGCTCCTACACCCTCGCCCCGCTGGCCGGCGGCCGCACCGAGGTGACGTACCAGCTCGCCGTGGACGTCAAGATCCCGATGCTCGGCATGATCAAGCGCAAGGCCGAGAAGGTCATCATCGACCGCGCCCTGGCCGGTCTGAAGAAGCGCGTCGAGGACACCGACGGCAAGAAGCCCTCCCAGGGCTGACGGGCCGACCGCACGAGGGGGCCGCACGGCATGACGGCGACACGCACCATCCTGGTCAGCGGCGACGCGGGCGCGCCCACGGTGGCCGCCGCCACCGCCCTGCACGCCGCCCGGCGCGGCCACCGCACCTGGCTGCTGGCGGCCGACGACCCGCACCGCGCCCTGGACTCCGCCCTCGGGACCAGGCTGGAGCCCGAACCGCTGGCCCACGCCCCCGGCCTGACCGTCTCCCGGATCGACGAGCAGGCCGCCTTCCGCTACGCCGTCGGCGCGCTCACCGGCCGGCTCAAGCCCGCCCTCGACCTGCTCGGCGCCGAACAGCTCGACCCGGAGGAACTCACCGCCCTGCCCGGCATCGCGCGGCTCGCCCTGCTGCGCGCCCTGCCCGCCGCCGACCAGGACGTCCTGGTGGTGCTCGCCCCGCCGCCGGCCGAACTGATCGCCACCCTCGCCCTGCCCGAGCAGCTCGCCCGCTACCTGGACCGGCTCGTCCCCGAGCAGCGGCAGGCCGCCCGGGCGCTGCGCCCGCTGCTGGCCGGACTGGCGGGCGTCCCGATGCCCGCCGACTGGCTGTACGAGGGGCGCACCAGGGCCGCCGCGGCGCTCGCCGAGTCCCGCGCCGCGATCACCGACCCCGGCACCAGCGTCCGGCTGGTCGTCCCGGCCGACGGCCACCCGTACGGCGAGCTGCGCCGGATCCGGGCCGGACTCGCGCTGCACGGGCACCGGCCGGACGCCGTGGTGGTGCACGGCGCGCTGCCCGAGGCCGCCGCCGCCTCGCCCGACCCCTGGCTGGCCGCGCTGGCCCGCCGCCGCCAGGAGGAGCTGACCGGGCTCGCCGCCGAGACCGACGCCCCGGTGCTGGTCGGCGACCTGACCGACGTCACCCTGGAGGCCCTCGCCGAGCGCCTCTACGGGGACGGGGACGGGCCCGAGCGGCTCGCTCCCGCGCCCTGGCCGGTCGAGGACCGGCTCGCCGAGGACGGTCTGCTGGTCTGGCACCTCGACCTGCCCGGCGCCGACCGCGCGGAACTGGACCTGGTCCGCCGGGGCGACGACCTGGTGGTCGGGCTCGGTGCCCACCGCCGGGTGCTCACCCTGCCCTCCGCGCTGCGCCGTTGCACGGTGGCCGGGGCCGGGCTGGCCGACGGGGTGCTCTCGGTGCGGTTCGCGCCGGATCCGGCGCTCTGGCCGCGGGGCTGACGGGGGCTCGACGGCGGTTCGGCGGCGGTTCGGCGGCGGTTCGGCGGAGTTCCGACGGGGGCCGGGCCTTCCCGGGCCGTTCGGCCGGTCGGGTAGCGTCGGGCCGGAGGGCCGCGGGGTGCGGCCACGGCCGAGGAGGCGCCCGCGATGACCAGCACCGACGACCGCACCGAGCCCGCCGACGAGCGCACCGAGCCCGCCGACGAGCGCACCGGGACCGGCGGGGACCGTAGCGGGCCCGCCGGTGACCGCACCGAACCGGGGGCCGGCGGCACCGGGCCGGGCGGCGGGCAGTCCCACCCCTTCGGGCCGGAGCTGGGCCCGCTGGTGGACGAGGTCCGCCGGTTCGCCGGCGCGCTCGGCGAGAAGGCCCAGGAGGCCGGCGCCACCACCCTGATCAGCCTCTCCGGGATGGCCGACCGGCTGCGCACCCGGCAGCCGGAGGTCTACTCCCACCTGGCCGCCGTCGGCGCCGGGCTCGCCACCGCGGGCAGCGAGCTGCTGGCCGCCTACCGCGCCGCCGTGGCCGGGCACGAGAACCGCTGGACCGCCGGGCAGGGCGCGCCGGCCGAGAAGATCGACCTCGACGGCGACCCCGGCCGCGGCGTTGACGAGGCCGACGGGCCGTCCGCCAAGCAGTGAAACCGTGACTTCCGGAGGGTGATCGTCCCGCTCTCGTACGTCACGAAGAAGGGGATTAGATACGACTTTTGAAGCATCGCGGCCAGATGGGTTCGGAATTGCCTTCGGATAATGTATGCGACGCTGTGTACGGGGGCCGGGTTGGGCGGTAGCGTTCCGCCCAGCGGAACGAGTGAATAGCTGAGGGACACATGGCTCTGACCATCGGCGTCGATGTCGGCGGGACCAAGATCGCGGCAGGTGTGGTCGACGAGGCGGGCGCGATCCTGTCCCGCACCAGGGTGCCCACCCCGGCCGACCCCCAGTGGGCGGTCGACGCCATCGCGCAGGCCGTGCGCGAGCTCAAGGAGGAGCACCCCGACGTCGCCGCGGTGGGCGTCGGCGCCCCCGGCTTCGTCGACAGCAACCGTTCCACGGTGATCTTCGCGCCCAACATCGACTGGGAGAACGAGCCGCTGCGCGGTCGGATCGAGGAGCTCACCGGCCTGTCCACGGTCGTCGAGAACGACGCCAACTGCGCCGCCTGGGCCGAGTTCAGGTTCGGCGCGGCCGCCGACCACCGGGACATGGTGCTGATCACCGTCGGCACCGGCATCGGCGGCGGCATCGTCCTGGACAGCCGGCTGCACCGCGGCCGCTTCGGCGTGGCCGGCGAGATCGGCCACCTCAACATGGTCCCCGACGGCCTGGCCTGCGGCTGCGGCGGCAAGGGCTGCTGGGAGCAGTACGGCTCCGGGCGCGCGCTGCGCCGCTACGGCCGGGAGAAGGCCGCCGCCGACCCGCTGCGCGGCCGCCGGATGCTGGAGCTCAACGACGGCGTGGCCGAGACCATCCGCGGCATCCACATCACCCAGGCCGCCGAGGAGGGCGACCCGCTCGCCCTGGAGTGCTACGCCGAACTGGCCGACTGGCTGGGCCGCGGCATGGCCGACCTCGCCGCGCTGTTCGACCCGGGCGTCTTCGTCCTCGGCGGCGGCGTCTCCGACTCCGGGCGGCTGCTGCTCGACCCGGTCGCCAAGGCCTTCGATCACTACCTGACCGGCGGGGTGCACCGCCCGCGCGCCGACGTCGTCCTGGCCTCGATGGGCTCCGCCGCCGGCATCGTCGGCGCCGCGGACCTCGCGCGCACCGACTGACCGTCCTCCCCAGCCCGCCGGCGGCGGTGCGACCGGGCCCCGACCGATCCCGGACGCGCCGCCGCCGTCGCACGTCCCGGCCCCGCCGCGTACCGTCGGAGCGATCCGGTGACCGCCCAGGGGAGGACCATGACCGCCGAGACCGCCGCCGCCGGCACCGCCGCCGAGACCGCCGCCGTCGAACCGCTGCCGCCGCCCGGCCCGGGCCGGCTGCGCCTGCTCAGCTACAACATCCGCTCGCTGCGCGACGACCGGCGGGCGCTGGCCCGGGTGATCCGGGCCTGCGACCCGGACGTGGTCTGCGTCCAGGAGTCGCCGCGCTACTGGCGGCCCGAGGGGCAGGCCGCCTGGCTGGCGCGGCACACCGGGACGCGGGTGCTGGCCGGCGGCGGCCGCACCGCCGCCGGACCGCTGCTGCTCGGCCGGCCCGGCGCCGTGGAGACGCTCGGGGTGTACGACCGGCTGCTGCCCAAGACCCGCGGCCTGCACGCCCGGGGCTTCGCCACCGCGCTGCTGCGGCTGCCCGGCACGGCGCCGTTCACCGTCACCAGCTGCCACCTCAGCCTGGACCAGGAGGAGCGGTACGGGCAGTTCGAGCTGCTGCTCGACCAGCTCGGGATCGCCGAACTCGGCGTCGTGGCAGGGGACTTCAACGAACATCCGGACGGTCCCGGCTGGCGGCTGCTGGCCTCCCGGCTCCAGGACGGGCACCCGACCGCGCCCTGGGGCGGCGAGTTCACCTCCGTCCCGGAGCGTCCCTACCAGCGGATCGACGCCGTCTTCGCCACCCCCGGGATCACCGTCCTCGGCTGCGGGGTGCCGCACGGGCTGCCCGGTGTCACCGAGGCCGACCTGCGGGCCGCGACCGACCACCTGCCGGTGCTCGCCGTCCTCGAACTGCCGGCCGCCTAGGCCGCCTAGGCCGCGTTCGGCTTCGGCGGCTTCGGCGGGATCGGCGGGATCCCCGGGCCGGGCCGGACCGGGCCCGGCGGAGGGGCGGACCCGGGGGTCAGACCACCGCGCCGTGGTCCGGATCCTCCGGCTCGTCCTCGTCGCGGTCCTTCATCCGCGCGACCAGCGTGACGAAGCCGCCGAGGAAGGCGGTGATGCCGACCCAGGCGGGCCAGCCGGAGATCTCCCGCCAGACCACCGCGTCGACCAGCAGCAGGGCGGGGCCGCCGAGCACCGCCAGCCAGGCGAACTTGGCGGTCACGTCGGCGGTCGGCAGCGGCGGGGGCTCCGGCGGGACGTAGTGGCCCTCGTCGGTCTCCTCGGCCAGCTCGAAGTCGCGCGGGCCCGCGCCGCCCGCCGGCATCACCGGCCGGCCGGAGCGGGGGCGGGGCTGCGGGGCGAGACCGGACAGGTCGTCCAGGTCGCCGCGGCCGTCGGCACCGTCCTTGGAGCGGCCCTTGAGCTCGTTCTGCGCCCGGAGGTTTTCCACCTCCGGCCAGTTGGGGTTGTTGAGGTCGACCGGGTCGTCGAACTGGGCCACCAGGGCGGCGAAGATCTCGTCCTGCTCGGCCTGGCTGCGCTCGGGCGCCCGGCGGGTGCGGCGCTCGGCGGAGGGCTCCGGGGCGGCGTCCGCGGCCCCGGCGGCGTCCTGGACGGGCGGGGGCGTCACGGCGCCGCCCGCAACCGTACGGTCCGTCGGCGAGCCGCCCGGGGCGGCGGCGTTCGTCCCGCCGCTGCCCTCGGCCGCGCCGTCCTCGCGGGGAGTGCCGTCCTCGCGGGGGGTTTCGTCCCCGCCGCCCGCCGTGCTGCTCTCGTGCACTTCCGGCCCTTCAGCCATGGTGATCGTCGGATTCGACCCGGGTGACGCCCACCGCGGGTGCGGTCAGCCGTCGGATGAAGTCCTGGGTGGCCGCGAATATTTCCGCCGCGTCGTGGTCCAGCGTCGCGACGTGGAAGCTGCGCTGGCACAGCCGCTCCGCCACGTCGGTCGAGGATATCCGGGCCACCACCAGTTCCGAGTTGGCCGGGGAGACCACGTGGTCCTGGGGGCTGCGGAAGAGGAGCACCGGCTGGGTCACCTCCGGCAGCAGCCGCTGGACTTCCCGCCACAGCAGGCTCAGCGACCAGGCGGCGTGCAGCGGGGTGCGGTCGTAGCCGACCTCGGCCGACCCGGCCCGGGCGATGTCGCCGGCGACCCCGGCCACGCTGGGGACCAGGTGGCGCAGCACCGGCAGCAGCACACTCACGGGGGTGTCCGAACGCACCGACGGGTTGACCAGCACCAGCCCGGAGACCGTCGGCCCGTGCAGCGCGGCGAGCCGCAGCGCCAGCGCGCCGCCCATCGACAGCCCGCAGACGAAGACCTGCTCGCACTCCCCGGCGAGCGCCAGCAGCTCCTGCTCGGCCGCCGCGTACCAGTCCTGCCAGCGGGTGAGCTGCATGTCCTGCCAGCGGGTGCCGTGCCCGGGCAGCAGCGGCACCGAGACGGTGAACCCGGCCGCCGCCAGCTCCTCGGCCCACGGGCGCACCGACTGCGGCGACCCGGTGAAGCCGTGGCAGAGCAGCACCCCCACCGGTCCGCCGCGGTGGTGGTACGGCTCGGCACCGGGCAGCAACGGCATGGCGGGCTCCTTCGCGGACGGGTGGCGCTGGGGGAGGGGACGCTGGCGGGGGCGTTGCGGATTCGCATCGTCCCACGCTCCGCGCCGGGTCGTACACCCCTCACGGCGGGCCCGGGCGCAGCGGACGGCCGCGGGGCATTAGGATCGACCGGTCCGCATAACAGGAGGCCCGGGTTGTTCTACCGACTGATGAAGATGATCGTCGCGCCATTGCTTCGGATCTTCTTCCGGCCCTGGATCGAGGGTGAGGAGAACATCCCCACCGAGGGTGCGGCGATCATCGCGAGCAACCACCTGTCCTTCTCGGACTCGTTCTTCTTCCCCGCGCTGATCAAGCGTCGGGTCACCTTCATCGCGAAGGCCGAGTACTTCAACACCCCTGGCCTCAAGGGCCGGCTGACGGCGGCGTTCTTCAAGGGCGTCGGCCAGCTGCCGGTGGACCGCTCGGGCGTGCGCGGGGCCGGCGAGGCCGCGATCCGCAGCGCCATCGCGGTGCTGGAGGGTGGCGAGCTGTTCGGCGTCTACCCCGAGGGCACCCGGTCGCCCGACGGCAAGCTGTACCGCGGCAAGGTCGGCGGTCTGGCCCGCGTCGCGCTGGCCACCGGCGCCCCGGTGATCCCGGTCGCCATGATCGACACCGAGAAGGTGCAGCCGCCCGGCCAGGTGATCCCCAACTTCGGCATCCGCCCCGGCATCCGGATCGGCCGCCCGCTGGACTTCTCCCGCTACCAGGGCATGGAGAACGACCGCTTCATCCTCCGTTCGGTGACGGACGAGGTGATGTACGAGATCATGCGGCTCTCCGGCCAGGAGTACGTGGACATCTACGCGACGGCCGCCAAGCGGCAGATCGCCGAGGACAAGAAGAAGGCCGACGCCGAGCGCCGGGCCGCGGCCAAGGCCGAGAAGGCGGAGGCCGCCGAGGCGGAGAAGGCCGAGAAGGCGGCGGAGAAGGCCGCCGAGGCCGAGAAGTCCGCCGAGCCGGGCACGTCGGAGAAGCCGGAGTAGACGTCAGGGCCGCCCGGCGGCCCGGACGGGGCCCAGGGGAGGGGCGGGCGGATGACGGAGGACGGCGGCAGAGCCGGCGCGGTCGGCGGCACCGTGGCGGCCGGCGGCATGTCCGTCGAGCTGCCGCTGTGGAAGGCGATCTCCTACTTCCGGGTGCTGGCCCTGTGCTACGCCCTGCTGCGCTACTTCAACTCCTACCTGCACTTCCTGCACCCGGTGGCCGGCTGGATCTTCATGGGTGCGCTGACCCTCTGGACCCTCGCCAGCACCCGGGCCTTCGCCAACCCGCAGCGCTGCACCTGGTACGTCCTGGGCACCGACCTCACCCTCGCCGTCACCGGCATCGTGATGAGCGGCCTGACCGACTCGCCGGCCCGGATCAGCCACGGAGCGCCCACCCTGCCGACCATCTGGGCCGCCGGCACGGTGCTCGGCTACGCCGGGAAGGGCGGCTGGCGCCCGGCGGCGGCCTCGGGCTCGGTGATCGGCGTCGCCAACATCCTCGGCCACGGCGGCCCGACCGGCGACAACCTCCACAACATCGTGCTGCTGCTGATGGCCGGCTGCGCGATCGGCTACGTGATCGAGCTGGCCCGGGGCAGCGAGGCCACCCTCACCCGGGCGCTCCAGGTCGAGGCCGCCACCCGGGAACGCGAGCGGCTCTCTCGGGACATCCACGACGGCGTGCTCCAGGTGCTCGCACTCGTCCAGCGACGCGGCGCGGAGCCGGGCGGCGGGACGGGCGGTGCGGACCTCGCCGAGCTGGGCCGGCTGGCGGGTGAACAGGAACGGGCGCTGCGGGCCCTGATGACGGGTGGTCCGCTGCCCACGCAGCGCACGCCGGGGCCGGACGCCGCCGGGCCGGCGGACCCGGACGCCCCGCGCGACCTCACCGCGCTGCTGCGCCCGTACGCGGACGAGCGGATCACGCTCTCCGCCCCCGGCACCCCCGTGCTGCTGCCCGGCCGGGCGGCGGGCGAGCTGGCGGCGGCGGTCGGCGCCGCCGTCGACAACGTGCGCAAGCACGCGGGGGAGCGGGCCCGGGCCTGGATCCTGGTCGAGGACGAGCCGGAGGCCGTCACGGTCAGCATCCGCGACGACGGCCCGGGCTTCGCCCCCGGCCGGCTCGGCGAGGCGGAGCGGGCCGGCCGGCTCGGCGTCTCCCAGTCCATCCGCGGCCGGCTGCTGGACCTCGGCGGCACGGCCGAGCTGTACTCGGCGCCCGGGGAGGGCGTCGAGGTCGAACTGCGCGCCCCCAGGAAGGCCACGCGATGACCGACCAGACGATGACCGATCAGCCGACCACCGCCCGGCCGGTGCGGGTGATGGTGGTGGACGACCACCCGATGTGGCGGGACGCCGTCTCGCGGGACCTCGCCGAGGCGGGGCTGGACGTGGTGGCCACGGCGGGCGACGGCGAGGAGGCCGTCCGCCGGGCCCGCGCCTGCACCCCCCAGGTGGTCGTGCTGGACCTCAACCTGCCCGGTCTGCCCGGCGCCGAGGTGTGCCGCCAGGTGGTCGCGCACGACCCGGCGGTCCGGGTGCTGGTGCTGTCGGCCAGCGGCGAGCACCAGGACGTGCTGGAGGCGGTGAAGTCCGGTGCGACCGGCTACCTGCTGAAGTCGGCCGGCCGGGAGGAACTGCTGGACGCGGTGCGCCGTACGGCCGTCGGCGACGCGGTGTTCACCCCCGGCCTGGCCGGTCTGGTGCTCGGCGAGTTCCGCCGGCTGGCCGCGGAGCCGGCCCCCGCGTCGGAGCCGGCCGCGCCGCGGCTGACCGCCCGGGAGACCGAGGTGCTGCGGCTGGTGGCCAAGGGGCTGTCCTACCGGCAGATCGCCGACCGGCTGGTGCTCTCGCACCGGACGGTGCAGAACCACGTGCAGAACACCCTCGGGAAGCTCCAGCTGCACAACCGGGTGGAGCTGGTCCGGTACGCGATCGAGCAGGGCCTGGACGACGAGGTCTGACGGGCGGCCACGGACGACCGCGGCCGGCCCCGAGGTGGAAGGCGTCCGCCCGGGGCCGGCCGGCGCGGCGCGGCTCAGCCCGGCTCAGCGCAGCGCGGCCGTCGCCCCGCGCAGCAGGCCCGCCACGATGTCCACCCCGTCCCGGGTGAGCACCGACTCCGGGTGGAACTGGAGGCCGGCGAAGCCGGGCCCGCGCACCGCGTGCACGTCGCCGGTGACGGCGTCCCGGGAGACCTCGACGCCCTCGGTGGCGAGCCGGGCGGCGTCGCCCTCCGAGCAGCGCGCGGTGAAGGTGTTGTAGAAGCCGACCGTCCGCCGGCTGCCGAACAGGTCGATGCGCTCCTGCGCCCCCTGGTACGGGACGGCCTTGCGGCCGAGCGGGAGCCCGAGTTCGGCGGCCAGCAGCTGGTGGCTGAGGCAGACCGCGAGCAGCGGCGCGGTGCGGGCGCCGGAGCGGGCGGCGGCCAGCGCGTCCGCGACGATCGGCCGCAGCAGCGCCATCTTGGGGTCGTCGGCGAGCGCCGGGTCGCCCGGGCCGGGGCCGAGCACCAGGGCGCCCCGGTGCGCGGCGACCCGCGCGCGCAGCCCCGGCTCGTCGTAGCGGGCCACCGTCACCCGGTGACCGAGCGAGCCGAGCAGGTGGGAGAGCATCGAGGTGAAGGTGTCCTCACCGTCCACCACCAGGGTCGGCTCGGTCTCGGTGACCTCGGACCGCTGCTGCATCCGCAGCCAGAACGGCGCGAGGTCGGCCCGGCGGGCGTCCAGGGCGGCCTGGACCCGGTGGTCCTCGGCGAGCCGGGGCCCGACCGGAGGGGCCGGCCGGGCGGGCGCGGGCCGGGCACCGATCGCGGTGAGCACCCCGGCGGCCTTGGCGTGGGTCTCGGCGACCTCGGACTCGGGGACGGAGTGGCGCACCAGGGTGGCGCCGACCCGGACGACCAGCCGGCCGGTGGCCGGGTCGATGTCGGCGGTGCGGATGCAGATCGGCGAGTCCAGCAGCTGCCCGCCGCTGGCGGAGCGGCCGATCAGGGCGAGCGCGCCGGAGTAGTAGCCGCGGCCCGCGGGCTCGTACCGCTTGATCACCCGGGTGGCGTTCTCGACCGGACTGCCCGTCACGGTCGCGGCGAACATCGTCTCGCGGAGCACGTCCCGGACGTCCAGCGAGGTGCGTCCGCGCAGCTCGTACTCGGTGTGGGCGAGGTGGGCCATCTCCTTGAGCCGGGGCCCGAGCACCTGGCCGCCGAGGTCGCCGACGGTGCACATCATCTTCAGCTCCTCGTCCACGACCATGGTGAGCTCCTCCAGCTCCTTGGGGTCGTGCAGGAACCGGAGCAGCGAGTCGAGGTCGGAGCCGCCCGCCGGATAGCGGTAGGTGCCGGAGATCGGGTTCATCACGACGGTGCCTCCGCTCTGCCGGACGTGCACCTCGGGGGAGGCGCCGACCAGGACCCGCTCACCGGTGTGCACCAGGAAGGTCCAGTACGCGCCGCGCTCCTGCTCCAGCAGCCGCCGGAACAGCGTCAGCGCCAGGTCGGGGGAGAAGCCCTCCAGCGTCGCGTGGAAGTCGCGCCGGATCACGAAGTTGGCGCCCTCGCCGTTGCCGATCTCGTCCCGGATCACCCGGCGGACGATCGCCGCGTACTCCTCGTCGTCCACGTCGAACCCGCCCCCGGTGAGTGGGACCGGCAACTCCGGTAGGGCGGACATGAATTCGGCCAACGAAAGGGTGTGCTGCTCGGCCACCGAGAGGGCCTGCAACGGGGTTCCGTCGTCGTGGGCCTCGAAGCCGCGCTCGCGGATCTGGCGGTACGGGACGAGCGCGAGCAGGTCGTGCACCGGGCCGCCGCCGGCCGGTGCGCCGCTGCGGACGGGCAGGTCGGCGAGGCGCTCGTAGCCGTCGACGGTGCCCAGCAGCACCTCGACGGTGTCCGGGCTGAGCCGCGGGGTGCGGCGGTGCAGCAGGGCGAAGGCGGGGGCGCCGGGGGCGGTGAGACGGGCGAGCAGATCGACGGCGGTGGTCACGGGAACGGTGTCCTTCCGGGTGGACTGGTGGGGGGTGCGAGGTCCGCTCCCGGAGGGCCGTCTGCTCAGACGCCGACGGCCGCCCCGAGGGGCGGCCGTCGTGTTCGTCTAGGAACGCGTCAACTGTGGGCCACCCTGGGGGGAGGCCCACCACCAGGAGTGGGTGTGGGGCGCGTGCATGGATCGAGCGTAGCGGATGCGGTGCGGCGGGTGAGGGCGGTCACGCTTTTGTCCGAGATGCGTCTCACCCCTCGGGCAATGGTCACGTGTCACTCCAGTCACCCCGTAGCCTTGGCGATGTGACCGCTACGACTGAGACATCGAGGGCTGCCCACTCCTGGCAGTCCCTGCCCGCGGCGCAGCAGCCTGAATGGCCGGACCAAGAGGCTCTGCGCAAGACCCTTGCCGAGCTCGCGTCCTATCCCCCGCTCGTCTTCGCCGGCGAGTGCGACCAGCTGCGCGCCCGGCTCGGTGCCGTGGCACGCGGGGAGGCCTTCCTCCTCCAGGGCGGTGACTGTGCCGAGGCGTTCGACGGTGTCTCGGCGGAGCACATCCGCAACAAGCTGAAGACGCTGCTCCAGATGGCCGCCGTGCTGACGTACGCGGCCTCGGTGCCGGTGGTGAAGGTCGGCCGCATCGCCGGCCAGTACTCCAAGCCACGCTCCAAGTCGACCGAGACCCGCGACGGCGTGACCCTGCCGGTCTACCGGGGCGACTCGGTCAACGGCTTCGAGTTCACCCCCGAGTCCCGCATCCCGGACCCGGAGCGCCTGAAGCGGATGTACAACGCGTCCGCCGCGACGCTCAACCTGGTGCGCGCCTTCACCACCGGTGGTTACGCGGACCTGCGCCAGGTGCACGCCTGGAACCAGGACTTCGTCCGCAACTCGCCGGCCGGCCAGCGCTACGAGCAGCTCGCCCGGGAGATCGACAACGCCCTGGCGTTCATGAGCGCCTGCGGCGTGGAGCCGGAGGAGTTCAAGGCCGTCGAGTTCTTCTCCTCGCACGAGGCGCTGGTGCTCGACTACGAGACCGCGCTGACCCGCGTGGACTCGCGCACCGGCGAGCTGTACGACGTCTCCGGCCACATGGTGTGGATCGGTGAGCGCACCCGGCAGCTGGACCACGCGCACATCGAGTTCGCCTCGAAGATCCGCAACCCGATCGGCGTCAAGCTCGGCCCGACCACCTCGGTGGACGACGCGCTCGCCCTGATCGAGAAGCTGGACCCGGAGCGCGAGCCCGGCCGCCTGACCTTCATCACCCGGATGGGCGCGGGTAAGATCCGCGACCACCTGCCCACCCTGGTGGAGAAGGTCACCGCCTCCGGCGCCAAGCCGGTGTGGATCTGCGACCCGATGCACGGCAACACCTTCGAGGCCTCCAGCGGGCACAAGACCCGCCGCTTCGACGACGTCCTGGACGAGGTCAAGGGCTTCTTCGAGGTGCACCGCGCGCTCGGCACCCACCCGGGCGGCATCCACGTGGAGCTGACCGGCGACGACGTCACCGAGTGCGTCGGCGGCGGCGACGAGGTCCTGGTGGACGACCTCCACCAGCGCTACGAGACGGCCTGCGACCCGCGGCTCAACCGCAGCCAGTCGCTGGACCTGGCGTTCCTGGTGGCGGAGATGTACCGGGGGCAGTGAGCCCCGGCGCGCACCGGATGTGACGAAGGCCCCTCCGGATTCGGGATTCCCGAACCCGGAGGGGCTTCTTCGTGCCCGGATCGCCGGGTAAGGTGAGGCTTAGTGAACTAAGGCAAGCCTTAGTCAAGATCCACTCCGCTTCACCCCCGGGAGAGTCCGCGATGTACGTGTGCGTGTGCCATGCGGTCACCGAGGACCAGGTGAAGCGGGAGATCGACGGCGGTGCCAGCACCCCGCGCCAGATCGCCAAGGGCTGCAAGGCCGGCACCGACTGCGGGTCCTGCGTGCGCCGGATCCAGGCGATGCTCGGCGAGCACGGCGCCCGGCCCTGCCCGACCGCCCGGCTGGCCGCGAAGCTCGGCCTCGCGGACCCGGAGGTCCCGGTCCGGCAGGCCCCGGCCGCGGGGGCCGCTCCGGTGGTCCCGCTGCGGGCGGCCTGAGCCCTGGGCCGTGGCCCCGGGATGCCGGGCCCCTCAGGAGTCCGGCTGCTCGATGACCTGGGCCAGGTAGAGCGCCTCGCCGAGCTTCTCCAGCAGCTCCAGCTGGGTGTCGAGGTAGTCGATGTGGTGCTCCTCGTCGGCCAGGATGTCCTCGAAGATGTTCGCCGAGGTGACGTCGTTCTTGGCCCGCATCACCACGATCCCGCGCTTCAGCCGGTCGATCGCCTCGACCTCGATCTGGCGGTCCGCCTCGAACATCTCCTTGACCGTCTGGCCGACCCGGACGTGGAAGAGCCGCTGGTAGTTGGGCAGCCCGTCCAGGAACAGGATCCGATCGGTGAGGGTCTCGGCGTGCTTCATCTCGTCGAAGGACTCGTGCCGGGTGTACTTGGCGAGCTTCGTCCAGCCGAGGTTCTCCTGCATCTTGGCGTGCAGGAAGTACTGGTTGATCGCGGTCAGCTCGGCGGTGAGCTGCTCGTTGAGGAACTCGATGACCTCGGGATCGCCCTGCATGGTGATGCCTCCTGCACTCGTCCGGCCGTGGGTCCTGCGTCGGGTCCTGCGTTGGGGGTCCTGCGTCTGGGCATCCTGGCACCGCTTCGGGCGGAAATTCCAGTAAGTTCACACTCACTAGGACATGTGTCGGAATATCCGATTTGGGTGGGCGCGAATCCGCGCGAAGGGGCGCGCACCGTGGCCCGCCCGCCGTCTGTCACCATGGATCCATGGGTCAGTCGAAACACGAACCGCTTCCGTCGTCTGACCCGAGGCTCCCCCCGGGCCAGCGCGCGCAGCGCGGCTGGCCCGCCCTGCACTACGGGCCGGTGCCCCGCTTCAAGCCCCTGACCTGGGACCTCCAGGTGTTCGGCGCCACCGCCTCGGCGGAGAAGCACAGCTGGGACTTCGAGGCCTTCAACGCCCTGCCGCGCACCACCGTCGTCGCGGACCTGCACTGCGTGACCAAGTTCTCCGTGCTCGGCAACGAGTGGACGGGCGTGCCGGCCGCCACCGTGCTCGACCTCGTCCCCCCGGCACCCGGCGTCACCCACGTCATGGTCTGGGCCGAGTACGGCTACAGCGCCAACCTGCGGCTCGCCGACTTCGCCGACCCCCACACCCTGCTCGCCACCCACCGCAACGGCGAGGCGCTGACCGCCGAGCACGGCTTCCCGGTCCGGCTGGTGGTGCCCCGGCTCTACGCCTGGAAGGGCCCCAAGTGGGTGCGCGCGGTGGAGTACATGCGGGCCGACCGGCGCGGCTTCTGGGAGGAGCGCGGCTACCACAACCTCGCCGACCCCTGGCGCGAACAGCGCTACTCCTACCAGGAGGAGCCCGGCGACGGGCCGCTGCGCTGACGCCCGCCGCCGGCCGGAACGGCGAGAACTCCTAGAACAGCGAGAACTTCACCGTCACCACGCTGCGCTGCGGCCGCCGCTCGCCCGCCGCCGGCGACTGGCCGGACGAGGTGACCGCGCCGAACACGTCCCAGCCGCTGGTCTGCATGGTGAAGCCCGCCGCCTGGAGCGCCTTCTGCGCCTCGTCCTTGCTCATCCCGGTGACGTTCGGGACCGGCACCATGCCCTTGCTGACCACCAGCGAGACCGCGCTGTTCTCCTGCAACAGCTGCCCGGCGGCGGGCGAGCTGCTGATCACCGAGCCCTCGGGCACCGTGTCGTCGTAGGTCTCGGTCACGGTGCCCTTGATCAGCTGGGCGCCGGTGAGCGCCGCGGCGGCGTCGGCGGCGCTCTTGCCGGCCAGGTCCGGCACCGCGATCCGCTTGGGGCCCTTGGAGACGGTGACGGTCACGCTGTCGCTCTTGCGGGTGCGCGCGCCCACCCCGGGATCGGTGGAGATCACCTGCCCGGCCGGGACGGACTCGCTGAACGCCTCGACGAACCTCCCGTGCAGGCCCTCCTTGTCCAGCACCCGCTGCGCCTGCGCCCGGTCCGCGCCGAGCACGCTGGGCACCGAACCGTACAGCCCCTCGGAGATCCCGTAGGTGACGCCGCCGATCGCCAGCACCAGGGCGGTCGCCGCGGCCGTCCAGATCAGCGGCTTGCGGGGGAGGCGGCGCAGCAGGCCCGGTCGGCGGGGGCGCACCGGGGCCGGCTCGTCGTACGGGCGCGGCTCGGTGAGCAGCTGGTCCATCAGCTCGGCCGGCATGTCCAGCACGCTGGTGCGCTCCGTCGGCGGGGCGTCGGCGGGCCGCGGCTGGATCACCGAGGTCGGCTCGCTGGTCGGGTAGCGAGGGCTGGGCCGGGTGGAGGCGGGCGGCTCGGCGTCCAGCTCGGCCGGGGTGAGGGTGCGGCGGACCCGCTGGAGGGCGGCGAGCAGCTCGACCGCGTCGTACGGGCGGGCGTCGGCGGACCGGGCGCAGGCGCCGGCCACGATCGCGTCCAGGGCCGGGCCGACGGCGGGGGCGACCAGCGAGGGCGCCGGGACGTCCTCGTGCAGGTGCTTGTACATGACCTGGACGGGGTTGTCGCCGGTGTGCGGGCGGTGGCCGGTGAGCATCTCGTACAGCAGGATGCCGGACGCGTAGACGTCCACCCGCTGGTCGGTGGGGGCGTCCGGGAGGATCTGCTCGGGGGCCAGGTAGGAGACGGTGCCCAGGACCGTGCCGCCGGTGGCGGTGGTGGTCGAGGTGGGGGCGCCGTCGGCGGCGCCGAGCACCCGGACCAGGCCGAAGTCGGCGACCTTCACCAGGCCGCCCTCGGTGATCAGCACGTTCTCCGGCTTGACGTCGCGGTGCACCAGCCCAGCCCGGTGGGCGGCGCCGAGCGCGGCGAGCACCGGCTCCAGGACGTCCAGCGCGGCCCGGACGGAGAGCGCGCCCCGGTCGCGCAGCAGGTCGCGCAGGGTGCGGCCGGGCACGTACTCCATGGCGAGGAAGACGCGGCCGCCGTCCGCGCCCTGGTCGAAGACGTTGACCACGTTGGGGTGGGTGAGCTTGGCGACGGCCTTGGCCTCGCGGATGAAACGGGCGGTGAAGCCCTCGTCGCCGGCCAGCGAGGGGTGCATCACCTTGAGGGCGACCACCCGGTCCAGGCGGGTGTCGGTGCCCTTGTAGACGGTGGACATCCCGCCGGTCGCGATGCGCTGCTCGACCCGGTACCGGTTGTCGAGCAGGGTGCCGATCAGGGGGTCGTGCAATGCCATGTCCACCCGGCGAGTCTAGTGGCGGAGCGGCGGGCCGGGCCCGGAGGACACCGCCTCCGGGCCCGGCTGTGCCCGGCTTGTGACACGCCGGGGCCCACGGGCGGGCCTCAGAAGGCCGGGTGCTCCCGGGTGTCCAGGTCGGCGCGGCCGGCCATCGCGGAGGACGCCTCGGCGTGGAAGCGGCGCGGGATGCGCCCGGCCCGGTGGGCGAGCCGGCCCGCCTCGGCCGCGTGCCGCATCGCCTCGGCCATCAGCACCGGGTCCTGAGCGCGGGTCACCGCGGAGGCCAGCATCACCGCGGAGCAGCCCAGCTCCATCGCCAGCGCGACGTCGGAGGCGGTGCCGGCGCCCGCGTCCAGCACCACCGGGACGCCCGCGGCCTCCACGATCAGCTGGAAGTTGTGGGGGTTGCGGATGCCCAGGCCCGAACCGATCGGCGAGCCCAGCGGCATGATGGCCGCACAGCCGACGTCCTCCAGCTTGCGCGCCAGCACCGGGTCGTCGTTGGTGTACGGCAGCACGGTGAAGCCGTCGTCGACCAGGGTCTCGGCGGCGTCCAGCAGCTCGATCGGGTCCGGCAGCAGGGTGCGCTCGTCGGCTATCACCTCCAGCTTCACCCAGTCGGTGCCGAGCGCCTCGCGGGCCAGCCGGGCGGTCAGCACGGCCTCGCCCGCGGTGAAGCAGCCGGCCGTGTTGGGCAGCACGCGGATGCCGTTGCGGGTCAGCACGTCCAGTACGGAGCCCTGGGTGGAGGCGTCGACCCGGCGCATCGCGACGGTGGTCAGCTCGGTGCCGGAGGCGAGCAGCGCGCGCTCCAGGACCTCCAGGCTGGGGGCGCCGCCGGTGCCCATGATCAGCCGGGAGGAGAAGGTCGTCCCGGCGATGGTGAGCAGGTCGTCGGCCATGGTTCAGCCTCCCTGGACGGCGGTGAGGATCTCGATCCGGTCGCCGGCGCCCAGCGCCGTCGCGGACCACGAACTGCGGGGCACCACGGCCTCGTTGAGGGCGGCGGCGACGCCGGTGGGGGCGGCGCTGACGGTGGCCACCAGCTCGGCGAGCGTGGTCGTGGCGGGCACCCGGCGGGGTTCGCCGTTGACGGTCAGGGCGATCTCGGCCGAGGCGGTCTCGGTCCGGGCGGTCTCGGTCATGCGGAGGCCTTCGTCGTGGAGCGGTCGGAGGAGAAGCGCAGCGGCGTGAACGGCCTTGCCGGCTCGGGGACTTCGCCGGTGGCGAGGTACTCGGAGACCAGGTCCGCGGTCACCGGGGTGAGCAGCACGCCGTTGCGGTAGTGGCCGGTGGCGGCGACCAGCCCGGGCAGTGAGGTCGGGCCCAGCAGCGGGGCGTTGTCCGGAGAGCCGGGGCGCAGCCCGGCCGAGGTCTCCAGCAGCGGGATCTCGGTGATCCCAGGGACCAACTCGTGGGCGTCGCGCAGGAGTTCGTACACCCCGCCGGCGGTGACGGTGGTGTCGTAGCCCTGCTCCTCGGTGGTCGCGCCGACGACCAGCTCGCCGTTCTCGCGCGGCACCAGGTACAGGTGCCGGCCGCGGACCACGGCCCGGACGTTGCGGGAGAGGAACGGCCGGTAGGCCTTCGGGACGCGCAGCCGCAGCACCTGCCCCTTCACCGGGCGGATCGCGGGCAGCACCCCCTCGGGCAGGCCGGGCAGCCGGTGGCTGTGCGGGCCGGCCGCGAGGACGACCCGGTCGGCGGTGACGGTCTCCGAGGTGCTCAGCCGGGCGCCGGCGGCTCGGCCGTCCTCGACCAGCAGCTCGACGGCCTCGGCGCGGTGGACGGTGACGCCCGCGCGCTCGCAGGCGGCGAGCAGGGCGGTGAGCAGCCGGCGGCCGTCCACCTGGTGGTCGTTCGAGACGTGCAGTCCGCCGCGCACGCCGGGGGCGAGCATCGGCTCCAGCTTGCGGGCCTCCCGGCCGGTCAGCCAGGTCGAGTCCAGACCGAGCCGCTGGTGGAAGGCGTGCAGTTCGCGCAGTTCCTCGCGGTCGTCGGAGTCCAGCGCGACGGCGAGGGTGCCGCACCGGCGGTAGCCGGTGTCCGCGCCGCCGCTCGCCTCGGTGAGCTCGACGGCGAAGGCCGCGTACCGCTCGTTGGAGGCCATCCCGAGGCGCAGCAGCGGCTCCTCGCCGTACTGGAGCTCGGTGACCGGGGCGAGCATCCCGGCCGCGACCCGGGCGGCGCCGCCACCGGGGGTGGGGTCGACCACGACCACGCGCCGTACTCCGCGCTGGGCGGCGCGCCAGGCGACGGCGAGGCCGATGATGCCCCCGCCGATCACCAGCACGTCGGCACGGGTGCCTGGGGCCATGCGTGACAAAGTTGCTCTTCTCCCTTCGCCGGTATGACCCGGATCAGGTTCGGACGGTCGCGGGCCGTGCCAGCCCGCCTCTCAGCCCGGTACGCCGGGCTCCCGTGTGGTCATCCCACCTTAACGCCGGGGAGCGGCCCGGCCGAAGGCCCGTACGAAGGGTGGACGGGCGAGACGGCCCCGGCCGGAGGCCCGCGGCCCGGGCCCCTGCCCCGCCGTCCCGCGTTCCGCCCGGGACCGCGTCGGGCCCATCGCCAGGCCCCTGGCCCGCCCCCGGCCGGAGGACTGCCCGGGCGCGGTTGCGGGCTCGTTCCCTGCCCGGGCCCCTGCCCCGCCCGGGAGCGCGCCGGGCCCGTCATCCGGCCCCGGCCGGTTGGACTGCCCCGCGCCCCGGCCCTGGTCGCGGGCTCGTTCCCTGCCCGGGCCCCTGCCCCGCCCGGGAGCGCGCCGGCCCCGTCATCCGGCCCCGGCCGGTTGGACTGCCCCGCGCCCCGGCCCTGGTTGCGGGCCCGTTCCCTGCCTGGGTCCCTGCCCTGCCCGGGAGCCGCGCCGGGCCCCGTCATCCGGCCCGGCGCCCGCCCCGCCGGAGGCCCGCCCCCGCGCCCCGGCCCTGGTCGCGGGCTCGTTCCCTGCCCGGGCCCCTGCCCCCGAGGCCGGAGGCCGGTCCCCGCGCCCCGCCGCGGACGTAGGCCGGAAGTAGGGGTGGGCAGGGGGCGCGGGCCTCTGGGGCGGCCGCGGGCCGCTGAGTACAGTGACGGGCGTGGCAGAGCTGAGCGGGACGGATCAGGTGGTCGTTGTCGGAGCCGGGCTGGCCGGGGCCCAGTGCGCCCTCAGGCTGCGCCAGGGCGGCTGGGAGGGGCGGATCACGCTGGTCGGGGAGGAGCCGCACGCGCCCTACGACCGGCCGCCGCTCTCCAAGGACGTGCTGCTCGGCAAGGCCGACTCCACCACCCTGGGCATCGACTACCAGGAGCTCGGCATCGAGCTGCTCACCGGCCGCCGCGCCACCGGACTCACCCCCGGCGTGCTGCACACCGACGGCGGCGACCTCCCGTACGGCTCGCTGGTGATCGCCACCGGCGCCGTCCCGCGCGCCCTGCCCGGCGCCGAGCGGGCGCACCTGCTGCACACCGTGGACGACGCCCTGGCACTGCGCGAGCTGCTGCGCCCCGGGCTTCGGCTGGTGCTGGTCGGCGCGGGCTGGATCGGCGCCGAGGTGTCCACCGCGGCCCGCGCGGCGGGCTGCGAGGTGACGGTGGTCGAGGCCGGCCCGGCGCCGCTGCCCGGCGCGCTGCCGACCGAACTCGGTTCGGCGATGGCCGCCTGGTACGCCGAGGCCGGGGTCGAGCTGCGCTGCGGCGTCGGCGTGGCCGCCGTCGAGCCCGGTGCGGTGCTGCTGGCGGACGGCTCGCACCTGCCCGCCGACGAGGTGGTGGTCGGCATCGGAGCCCGGCCCGCCACCGGCTGGCTGGCCGGCTCCGGGGTCGAGCTGGACGCGACCGGCGCGGTGGTCGTGGACGGGCGGCTGCGCACCTCCGTGCCCGGGGTCCTGGCGGCCGGCGACTGCGTCAGCTACCCCTCGGCCCGGGCCGGCGGCCGGCTGGCCGTCCAGCACTGGGACCACGCCCTGAAGTCCGGGGAGGCGGTGGCCGCCTCCCTCCTGGGCGCGGACGCGCCGGCCTACGACCCGGTGCCGTACTTCTGGTCGGAGCAGTTCGGGCGGATGGTCCAGTACGCCGGACGGCACGCCGAGGGCGACGAACTGCTGTGGCGCGGCGGCCCCGGGGGGGCCGCCTGGTCGGTGCTCTGGCTGCGCGACGGGGTGCCGAGCGCGCTGCTGACCGTGGACCGCCCGCGCGACCTCGCCCAGGGGCGGAAGCTGATCGAGGTCGGCACCGCGCTGGACCGGGCCCGCGCGGCCGACCCCTCCGTGGCGCTGAAGGCGGCCGTGGCGTAGGGGCGTGTGCGCGCCGGGGCGTGGAGGTGGCAGTCTGGTGCCGTGAGTGAGATCGATGCCAAGACTGACGCCCTGGTCCCCGAGTGGCTGTACCTGCCCGACATCTCCGAACGGTGGGGTGTGCTGGTCACCGAGGTCCGCAACATGGTCAAGAAGGGTGACCTGATCGCCGTCCGCCGCGGCCCCAACAAGTCCCTTCAGGTCCCCGCCGCCTTCATCGACGAGGCCGGCCCGGTCAAGCACCTGGTCGGCCTGCTGACCGTGCTGCGGGACAGCGGCTTCTCCGACGAGGAGATCCTCGAATGGATGTTCACCGAGGACGAGTCGCTGCCCGGCACCCCGGTGCAGGCCCTGTGGGAGAACCGGGCCACCGAGGTCAAGCGCCGCGCCCAGGCCATGGCGCTGTGATGACCGGCCCCCGGGCCGGGCTCGCCGACGCCCGGCTCTACCTGTGCACCGACGCCCGTCGTGAGCGGGGCGACCTCGCCGAGTTCCTGGACGCGGCGTTGGCCGGCGGGGTGGACATCGTCCAGCTGCGCGACAAGGGCCTGGAGGCCAGGCAGGAGCTGGAGGCCCTGGAGGTCTTCGCCGACGCCTGCCGCCGGCACGGCAAGCTGCTGGCCGTCAACGACCGCGCCGACGTCGCCCACGCGGCCCGGCCGGACGTGCTGCACCTCGGCCAGGACGACCTGCCGGTGTCGGCCGCCCGGGCGATCCTCGGCGAGGACGTGCTGATCGGCCGGTCCTGCCACGCCGAGTCCGAGGTGGACGCGGCGATCGCCGAGCCCGGGGTGGACTACTTCTGCACCGGCCCGGTCTGGCCGACGCCGACCAAGCCGGGCCGCCCGGCGCCGGGCCTCGGCCTGGTGTCGTACGCGGCGAAGCAGGACACCGACCGGCCGTGGTTCGCGATCGGCGGGATCGACCTCGGCAACCTGGACGAGGTGCTGGCCGCCGGTGCCCGCCGGGTCGTCGTGGTGCGGGCCATCACCGCGGCGGAGGACCCGCGGGCGGCCGCCGCCGAGCTGTCCCGCCGGGTGCGCGCGGCCTGACCACCGCGGCCTGACCACCCGGGGTCCGGCCATCCCGGGTCCGGCCACGAGGGTCTGACCACCCGGGTGGCCGCCCCGGTCCGACCGCCCGGCCGGGGCCGCCGCCGTCCGTCAGTACTTGCGGACGGTGGCGGCCTCGGCCAGCGCCAGCAGCACCGCGCGGGCCCGCCCGTCGGCGAGCGGCGCCGCCTCCAGCGCGGCCAGCGAGTCCCGCATCAGCTCCTCGATCCGCTGCTCCACCAGCTCGGGCGCGCCGCTGCGGGCGACCAGCTCGCGCAGCCCGGTGACCTCCTCGGCCCCCAGGTC
Organism: Kitasatospora sp. NPDC034533; assembly: GCF_055575155.1. Taxonomy (NCBI): domain Bacteria; kingdom Bacillati; phylum Actinomycetota; class Actinomycetes; order Kitasatosporales; family Streptomycetaceae; genus Kitasatospora; species Kitasatospora sp. NPDC034533. The sequence continues at coordinate 104,346 of NZ_JBVITE010000007.1, read as the reverse complement.
CGGCGCGCCGAGCCGCTCGTCCAGGTACCGGGCGTCGGCGGCCGGCAGGCCCCGCATCGCGTGCGCGACCAGCAGGGTGCGCTTGCCCTCGCGCAGGTCGTCCCCGGCCGGCTTGCCGGTGACGGCCGGGTCCCCGAAGACGCCGAGCAGGTCGTCGCGCAGCTGGAAGGCCTCGCCCAGCGGCAGCCCGAACGCCCCGTACGCCTCGACCAGCTCCGGCCCGGCGCCGGCCAGCAGCGCACCCACCTGGAGCGGCCGCTCGATGGTGTACTTCGCGGACTTGTAGTGCAGTACGGTCCGCGCCCGCTCCAGCGCGCCCTCGTCGGTCGAGTCGCCGGCCACCGGTTCCAGCACGTCCAGGTACTGGCCGACCATGACCTCGGTGCGCATCAGGTCGAACACCGGCTTGGCGGCCAGGACGGCGGCCGGCTCCAGGCCGGAGCGCAGGAACAGCTCGTCGCACCAGATCAGCAGCAGGTCGCCGAGCAGCACCGCGGCCGAGGCGCCGTACTGCTCGCGGTCGCCGCGCCAGCCGCTGTCCCGGTGCAGCGCCTCGAAGCGGCGGTGGACCGAGGGCAGGCCGCGGCGGGTGTCGCTGCGGTCCATCAGGTCGTCGTGCACCAGGGCGCTGGCCTGGAGCAACTCCAGGGCGGCGGCCGCGTTGGCGATCGCCTCGCCGGTGGCGCCCCCGGCCGGGCCGCCGGCACCGCGCCAGCCCCAGTAGCAGAAGGCCGGGCGCAGCCGCTTGCCGCCGTCCAGCAGGAAGTCGCGCAGCGCGTCGGCGGCGGGGACCAGCTGGGGCGAGATCTTGCCGAGCAGCACGGACTGGCCGTCCATGAACGCGGCGAGCGCGGTGTTGACGCGGGTGCGGACGTCCTCCGCGTCGATGGGGTTGACCGCACTGGGATGGGCAGGCCGGGCGCTGGGCGAGGTCACGATGGGGCTCCGCTGGTTGGTCTGGGGTGCAGCAAGCGTAGCGGGGAGGCGGGGAACGGGTGTGCGAGAAGCGCTGCCGGGGGTGCGGCGGGAGCGGCGGGAACGCGCAGCCGGGACGTACCGGAAGACCGTCCATCAGTTGTCTCGACAGGTGGAATCCGCCACCCGGCCCTTCCGCGGGCCGGATAGCCTGCCAACATGGCACTCGGCATCGCTTCGACGAGAACGGATCGCGCACTCACCGTGCGCGAACTCCTGGCGGCCGGCAAGCGCTCCTTCTCCTTCGAGTTCATGCCGCCGCGCACCGAGGTCGGCGAGCAGAGGCTCTGGGACGCCATCCGCCGGCTCGAACCGCTCGACCCCAACTTCGTCTGCATGACGTACGGCGCGGGCGGCTCCTCGCGCGAGCGCACCGTCAACATGGTCGGCCGGATCGCCACCGAGACCACGCTGACCCCGGTCGCCCACCTCACCGCGGTGGACCACTCGGTCGCGGAGCTGCGCAACATCATCGGCCAGTACGCCGACCAGGGCGTGCGCAACGTCCTCGCGGTCCGCGGCGACCCGCCCGGCGACCCGATGGGCGAGTGGGTCAAGCACCCGGAGGGCGTCACCTACGCGTACGAGCTGGTGGAGCTGATCAAGGGCATCGGCGACTTCTGCGTCGGCGTCGCGGCCTCGCCCAACATGCACCCGCGCTCGACCGACTGGGACGAGGACATCCGGCACTTCGTGGCGAAGATCCGCTCCGGGGCCGACTACGCGATCACCCAGATGTTCTTCGAGGTGGACGACTACCTGCGGCTGCGCGACCGGGTGGTCGCCGCCGGCTGCGAGGCGCCGATCATCCCGGAGATCATGCCGGTCACCAACGCCAAGCAGCTGGAGCGCTTCCCGCAGCTCAGCGGCTCGGCCTTCCCCGCCGACCTGGAGGCCCGCCTGCGGGCGGCCATCGACGACCCGGCGGCGCTGCGGGCCGTCGGCATGGAGCACGCCACGGCGATGTCCGAACGGCTGCTCGCCGAGGGCGCGCCCGGTCTGCACTTCATCACGCTGAACCACTCGACGGCGACGCTGGAGATCTACCAGAACCTGGGGCTGCACCAGCGCTGAGGGGCGGCCGGCGACCGGCCCGGGCGGGGGTCCGCCGGGCCGGTGCGCGGGCGTCTCCCCGGCACGTACGCCGGGTGTTCACGAGCCCGTCACCGTACCGGCGGTGGCGGGCTCGGTCGTGTGCGGCCGGTGTTCGAGGGCGGCGGGAACGCGATGCGGTACCCGGGCCGTTGAACCGGTACAGTCGCGGCACACGCGCGGCGTGGACGCGCGGGCACGCGACTGGAGGTAGCGGGCGGATGGGCATCGGATACCTGCTGCTGTGCGCCGCGTTGGCGGTGGTGGCGCTCTGGCTGCTCGCGGAGGTGCTGCTGCAGAACCGGGCGCCGCTGCACTGGCGGGTCCTGGCCCTGGCGGGCTTCCTGGGCGTGGCCGCCGGGATGGCCGTCGGGTCGGTCGTGGTGATCGGGGCCGGCGCCGCGCTGTTCGCGGTCGGCCAGACCTTCGTCACCCTCTCCGTCAAGCGCGGCCACCAGACCGGCTGGTCGCTGCGGAAGCCCGACGGCAGCCTCCCCGGTCCGCTCGCCAAGGTGCCGCTGCTCGGCGCCCTCACCGGCGGCACCGCCGCCGTGGCGGCCGTCGCGGTCGCCGAGGAGCGGGTCGGCGAGGTCAGCGCCGTCGAGGAGACCCCGGCCCCCGCGGCGCCGGTGCCCGACGAGGTGCCGGAGGTGGAGCAGACCGCCGCCTTCGAGATGCGGGAACTCGCCCAGGACGGCGTCTACGCCCCCGGGTACTACGAACAGCCGCAGGTCCAGCAGCAGCCCCAGGACCCGTACGCCACCGCCTACCAGGCCGGCTACGACCAGCAGCAGTGGCAGACCCAGCAGCAGCCCGCCTACGCCTACGACCAGCAGGCCTACGGCGGCTACCCCCAGCAACAGCAGGACCCGTACGGCGGCTACCAGCAGCAGGACCCGTACGCGGGCTACCAGCAGCAGCCGCAGGCCTGGGACCCGAACGTCCAGCAGCAACAGCAACAGCAACAGCAGCAGTGGCAGCCGCAGCCGCACCCCGAGCAGCACATCCAGGGCATCCCGCAGCAGCCGGTGTACGACGAGACCTACGGCTACCAGCAGCAGAACAACACCTGGCACCAGGGCTGACCGGGCCGCTCCGGGCCCTACGCCGGGCCGATCAGCCCGGCCGTGACGCAGGCCGACATGCCGACGCGGGCCAGGCCGCCGCCCGGGTGGGCGTTGCCGCCGATCAGGTAGAGGCCGGGGACGGGGGACTCGTTGGCGGCGTGCAGCCCCGCGTACGAACCGGCGAGCACCGGGCGGGCGACCGAGCCGAACAGCGCGCCGGTCTCCCGGCGGGTGTCCTCCGGGGTGCGCACGACCCGCCAGAGCACCCGCTCGCGCAGACCCAGGCCGGCCGCGTCGACGTGGGCGAGCAACCGGTCGGCGTAGCGGTCGGCGAAACCGGGGGCCGTCCAGTCGACGTCCTCCTCCTGCGCCGGGACGGTCGCCGTCAGCACCACGCTCTCGTGGGCGTCGTCGGGCCGCAGCGCCGGGTCGTCCGGGCGGAGCACCTGCACGGTGGGGCGCTCGCAGGGCGGCTGGGACAGGGTGAGGGCGTTCTCCTCGGCGGCCGGGTCGGCCGCGTGCACCACCGTCCGGTGCGCGGTGCCCTCGGGCCGGGGCCCGCGCAGCGCGAGCAGCACGCTGAACCGGCCGGGCACCTCGAACGGCTCCCACTCCTCGGCCGGCAGCCCCGGCCACTCGGCGATGCCGTGGCGGAACAGCGCGGCGGTGTCCATCGCCGAGACCACCAGGTCCGCGTCGATCCGGCCGTCCGCCGTCTCGACCCCGGCCGCCCGGCCGTCCGCCACGACCACCCGGGTGACCGGGGTGCCGAAGCGGAACTCGACCTCGCGCAGCTCGCAGCGCCGGTACACCGCGTCCGCCAGGGCGCGCAGCCCGCCCCGGACGTACCAGACGCCGAAGGACTGCTCCATGTACGGCAGCACGGTGGCCCCGGCCGGCGCCTGGCCCGGCAGCAGGCCGTACCGCAGCGCGGGCTCGCCCAGCAGGGCCGTCAGGCCCGGGTGGCCGCCGAGCTGCCGCCGGGCCACGTCGTCGAGGGTCCACGGGCGGGGGCGGCGCAGCCGGGCCAGGCCGGTGCGCGGCGGGACGGGGTACGGGTCGGTGCGCAACGGCTCCGGGTCGGCCGGGAGCGGCTCCTCCAGCAGCGGGCGGCGGGTGGCCTCCCAGACCGTCCGGCCGTGGTTCATCACCTCGCTCCAGCGGGCGCCCGCCCCGGCGCCGAAGGCCGCGTCCAGGGCCTGGCTGACGCCGCCGCGGGAGGCGTTGGGCAGGGTCACGGCGGTGCCGTCGGGGAACAGGTGCCGGCTCTCCGGGTCGACCGGGGCCAGCTCGACCAGCTGCTCCAGCGGCTCCTTGCCGGTCTTCAGCGCGAGGTCGCGGTAGACGGCCGGGAGGGAGAGCAGGCCGGGCCCGGTGTCGAAGGCGAAGCCGTCGCGCTCGTAGCGGCCGACCATGCCCCCGTACGTGCCGCTCGCCTCGCAGACCGTCACCCGGTGGCCGAGGGTCGCCAGCCGGGAGGCCGCCGCGAGCCCGCTCATTCCTGCGCCGATGACGACGATCTTTGCCATGGCCCCGATCCTAAGACCCGCCCTGCGCGCCCCCTGCCGCCGCCCGGGCGGCCCGGCGCTCGCGGCGGCGGGCCCGGAAGGCGCGGATCCTGCTGACCGCCAGCCAGACCAGCAGCAGACCGGCGGCCAGGACCACGGCGGCGACCGAGGCGGCCAGCCAGGGGTGGAAGATCGCCAGTGTGACCAGGCCGGCCACCGAGAGGTCCTCGGCCATGCTGACCACGATGTTGCTGAACGGCTCGGGGGAGGTGTTGACGGCCATCCGCAGCGAGGACTTCACCAGGTGGCTGACCAGCGCCGAGGTGCCGCCCGTCGCACCCGCCGCGACCTCGCTCAGCGAGCCCGGGTCGTGGCTCGCGATCAGCACGCCGACGGTGGCCCCGGCGATCGGCCGGATCACCGTGTGCACGACGTCCCAGAGGCTGTCCACGTACGGGATCTTGTCGGCCACCGCCTCCAGCGCGAACAGCACCGCCGCCGCCACCAGCACGTCCGTGCGCTCCAGCGCCTGCGGCACCGAGTCCGCGTCGGCGAACCTGCCCAGCAGGCCGAGCAGCAGCACCACCGCGTAGGCGTTGATGCCACTGGCCAGTCCGCTGGTGAAGATCAGCGGCAGGACCGTCATCGCGTCGTCCCCTCCTCGTCCGGCGGGCGCCGCCCCGGCCCCGCCGCCGTACCGTACCGGCACCCGGGACGCCGGGGCGGCGCCCGCCGGTTCCGGGAGCCGGGGGCGGCCTCCTGAGTACGGATACTCAGATCCACGGTTGAGTACCCCAGCGGATGGCCGCCGACCTGCGCGGACGGGAGAGTGGTGGCACCCGGGAGGGCGGCGCTAGACGCGCCGGGCCCCCGGGCGGCGGATCCCGTCCGTCTTCCGGCCGCGCAGGCGGCAGGAGGCGGTGGACGGACCGCCACGGGGCTGGTCACGGTCCCCGCACCGCCGGCACGGGGCGGCGGAGCGGGCCGGGGGGAGACCGGCCACGGGGGCAGTTCGCCACCGCCGACCGTGTGGGGGTCAGCGGAGCGACGGCACACGGCGGCGGCGCGGAACCGGGGGAGGGACCGCGCCCGCCGCCGCTACGCCGTGTCCCGGCTCCGGCCCGGCGGCGGCCCACGGGCCGGATTGTCAGTGGCGGCGTTCACGATGGCAGGGCACGGACCACCCTGTCCGCGCGCTGCCTCGGAACGGGGGAGACCATGACCGTCAGCCGTCCTGAGCCCGTCACCGCCCGCCTCCACTCCGCCGTCCCGCCACCCCCGCCCGGTCCGGCCGCCGTCCGATCCGCCGGGGCGGACGTCCACCCCGTGCTGCGCCGGGTCGCCGCGCCGCCGGCCGCCCTCGACCTGCTCGCCGACGCCCACCGCACCCTCGCCCGGGCCCGGGCCCTGGAGGACCCGCTGGAGCGCTACGCCGCCGCCCACCTGGCGGCGCTGCGCACGGTGGCGGCGGTCCTGGCCGTGCGCGGCCGCCCGGAGAAGAACCCGCGCCGCCGCAAGGCCATCCGCAGCGCCTGGGAGGTGCTGCCCGAGGTGGCCCCGGAGCTCGCCGAGTGGGCGCTCTACTACGGCGCCGGCGCCCGCCGCCGGGCCGCCGCCGAGGCCGGGATCCGGGATGCCGCCTCAGCCCGCGACGCCGACGACCTGATCCGCAACACGGCGCTCTTCCTGCGCCTGGTCGAGCGGCTGCTCGGCCTGCACGCCGCCCCGCCGGCGCCCCGGCTGCCGCCGGACGGCGCCGAGCGGCCGGGCGCGGGCGGCGCCCCGACCGGCCCGGCCCGGGGCCTGTCCGGTGGGCATCCGCAGGGCAGGCCCCAGCGAGGGCGTGTCTGACAATTCTCGCCGGGTGCGGCGTCGGGGCACGCACCTCGCCGCGTTGTCGTCGGTTGCCCATGGCCCCCAGCCTGGCGGCCGGGAGGTACCCCCACCTCCGCCTTGCGATGCACGCACCCCGACGCCGCACCCCGATCCGACGCGAGTTGTCAGGCACGCCCTAAGGTGGAGGCATCCTGATCGATCTGCACGTGCCAAGGAGCCCCACCTTGTACCCGACGCGTCCCCGCAGTGCCCTGCGTACCGCCGTGGTGTGGGAGGTGGTCCGGGCGGCCCTGGAGAAGCGGGCGGCCGAGCTGGACCGGCCGGTGCTCGACGTGGTCGACACCGGCGGTGGCACCGGGAACTTCGCCGTGCCGGTGGCCAAGCTCGGCCACCGCGTCACCGTGGTCGACCCGAGCCCGGACGCGCTGTTCGCCCTGGAGCGCCGGGCCGCCGAGGCCGGGGTGACGGAACTGGTGCGCGCCGTCCAGGGCGACACCCAGACCCTGCCCGAGCTGATCGCCCCCGGCAGCGTGGACGCGGTGTTCTGCCACGGCGTGCTGGAGGTCGTGGACGACCCGGCCGAGGCGCTCGGCAGCCTGGCCGGCACCCTGCGCCGGGGCGGCCTGGTCAGCCTGCTGGCGGCCAACCGCAACGGCGCCGTGCTGGCCCGCGCGCTGGCCGGCCACTTCAACGAGGCCCGCACGGTGCTCTCCGCCGCCGACGGCCGCTGGGGCGAGCAGGACCCGATGCCGCGCCGCTTCACCGGCGAGGAACTGGGCCGGCTGGCCGAGACCGCCGGTCTGCGGGTGGAGTCGGTGCACGGCGTACGGGTCTTCGCGGACCTCGTCCCCGGCGTCCTGGTGGACACCGAGCCGGGTGCGATGGAGGCGCTGCTGAAGCTGGAGGAGGCCGCCGCCGCGCAGCCCGCCTTCCACGCCGTGGCGACCCAGCTGCACCTGCTGGCCACCCTGGTCTGAGGCGCCCCACCGGCCCCGCGCGCCCCCGCACGCACCAGGCCGCCGCCGCACGGTCGCGCACGCCGTACGGCGGCGGTTCGCGCTCCGGCGGAGGGGCGGTTCCCCGGCCGTTCCCGCGGCCGTTTCCCGGGCGTTCCCGGCCCGTCCCGCCCCGTGCGGAGGCAGACCTTCCCAGGTCCGGGACGATTCCATCCGATCGGGCACTTGTCCGGGGCGTGGCGCGTTGACACCGGTGCGGCCGTCCCCGCTCGAAGTGGCCCGTCCCACGCGGTGCCGACCACTCCGTAACGGGCCCACGGACCGTATGATCTGGGTAAAGCCGGAAAGCATGACAGCCGGACGCGTGGGGCATATGGACGACACGGGCCGGGTCCCCCGCACGGGCGTCCGACCGTGTGCCCCACGGCTGATTGGACTTGCCTCCCCGACCGGGGTGGGCGGACCGGTCGCACCCGCGACCGACGAGTAGGAGGACTCCGTGCCGCTCTCGGAGCACGAGCAGCGACTGCTCGACCAGATGGAGCGAGCGCTGTATGCCGAAGATCCCAAATTCGCGTCGGCGCTCGAGGGATCCGGTATGCGCACCTACACCCGTCGGCGGGTGTACCTGGCCGTGGCCGGTTTCGTGATCGGGATCGGCCTGCTGATGGGCGGCATGGTCGTGCCGGACCAGATCTGGGTCAGCGTGGTGGGCTTCCTGGTGATGCTCGGGTGCGCGGTGTTCGCCGTGACCGGCTGGCGCCGCGGGCCCGCGGGCCAGGGAGCGGGGGCCCGTCCGGCCGCCGCGCCGCGCCGCAAGGCCGGGATGATGGACCGGGTGGAGCAGCGCTGGCAGCGCCGCCGGGACGAGCAGACCGGCGGGTTCTGAGGCCGGCGGACGGTCGACGGACAGCTGAGGAGCCGGGGTGGGCAGTCGGTCGACTGCCCGCCCCGGCTCCTTTGTCCGCAGGGGCTCAGGACCCCGGCGTGGACCGCTTGCGCCGACCCAGGACCCGCCGTCCCGGCGCCAGGACCGCCTCGACCGCCCGGCCGAGCCCGACGGAGACCGCCGTGCGGGCCGCCCGCACCGCGTCGGAGATCCGCCACCACAGCTGCGCCGAGGACGGCGGCAGCAGCAGCGCCCTGGTCCGTCCGGCCCGGTTGGCCGTCGCCCACAGCCCGCGCCGCACGGTGCGGACGTCGGCGGCCAGCGGCTCGGTGGTGAGCTGCCCGGGCGGGGCGTAGAGCACCCGCTCGGTGGCCAGCGCGAGCCGGCCGGTGGCCGCCGCGGAGTCCGCGTCCAGCTTCGCCCTCTCGGTGATCCGGCGGGCCGTCGAGCGCGGCGTACGTGACTCGTCCGGGGGAATTCCGAGGTCCCAGGCGGAGTCGATCAGCTCGTCCCAGACGGCCAGCACCTGGGCGTCCGTCAGCTCCGCCGGACCGCCCCCGCCGGGCCCGCGCCGTCCGGCGGCGCCCAGCCGGCGACGGCGGACGGCGGCGCGCCAGAACATCGGGGCGAGCAGCAGCGCGATCAGCCCGAGCACCACGGCGAGGGTGCCGAGCACCTGGCCGGAGAGCAGCCAGGACTTCTCGGCGGCCTGGCCGGCGGCCTTGTCCTGGGGGCCGCACTCGCCCAACCGGCGCTGCTTGGGGGTGCAGTCCGTGCTGGAGGTCGGCGCCGGGGCGGCCGAGGCGGTCAGCGGGGCGGAGGTCGCGTGCTGGGTGGGCGCGACGGTCGGGCCGCTCGCCGTGTCGGCGTAGCGGGCCGGGACGCCGCGGCTCGGGGTCGGCTCGAAGCGCAGCCAGCCGTAGTCCGCGAAGTACAGCTCGGGCCAGGCGTGGTACATCCGGCCGGTCACCGAGTAGACGTTGCCGCCCTTGCTGTCGCCGGGGGTGAAGCCGACGGCCACCCGGGCCGGGATCTTCAGCGTCCGGGCCATGGCCGCCATGGTGGAGGCGAAGTGCACGCAGAAGCCCCGGCGGTCGCGCAGGAAGACGGAGATGGCGTTGCTGCCGGTGCCGCCGTTGACCGCGGTGTCGTACGTGAAGTCGGGCCCGGTGAACCACTTGACCAGCGCCGTGGCCCGGTCGAAGTCGTTGTTCGCGCCGGCGGTGAGGCTTTTGGCCTGGGCGGCGACCTCCGGCGGCAGGTCGGCCGGGAGGGCGGTGTAGTGCTCCCTGATGTCCAGCGGCGCGGCGCCGGCGACGCGCAGCTCGGTGGCGGAGGGCCGCACGTTCAGGGCGTCGACCTGGTAGCGCAGGCCGCGGATCGCCTTGTCGTTGGTCGGCAGGACGGTGCGGGTGAGCGGGTCGATCTTCCAGTCGGAGCGGTTGGGGACCTGGACGGAGGTGGCCGGGTAGGGCATCGGCAGCCAGCTCCCCTGGAGCTGGTCGCTGATCTGGAAGTCGCCCTGGATCCGGGGGAAGTCGGACTTGTGCAGGCCCTCCGGGTTGGGCAGCGACACCGGGAGGTCGTTGACCGCGGTGCTGCCGAGCTTCCAGTTGGTGCCGTCGAACTGGTCGAGCGAGCCGGTCCGCAGGTAGGTCTCCGCGGCCAGGTCGCCGTCCATGCTGTACGTGAGCAGCTCCGCGTCGGTGGGCTTGACGATCGCGGCCTCCAGGCTGACCAGCGGGTCCAGGCTGGTCGTCAGACCGTTGCCGGAGCCCTTGCCGCTCGACCCGCCGGAGCCGGAACGCAGCAGCCCGGCGTCCCAGTGCGGCAGGACCACCGGCAGCAGCAGCGCCGCGGCCAGGGCCAGCACGCCGACCTGCCGGCCGCCCGGACTGACCCGGCCGGACTCCACCGAGTCGCGCGCGCCGCCGTAGAACACCCGGCCCCAGCGGGAGATCCGGTCCTGGCCCTCGGCGAACAGCAGCAGCAGGTAGCCGGCCGAGGCGACGGCGAACCAGACCCAGCTGCCGTGCTCCCCGGCCAGGCCGTTGCCGACCGAGTACAGCGCCAGCAGCGGCAGCCCGGCCAGTGCCGAGCGCCGGTAGGTCACCGCGACGGTGTCCACGGCGACGGTGATCAGGCCGATCGCGGAGACCAGGATCAGCCGCAGGCCGGCGGTGGGCGGAGCCGGGATGGCGTACTGCTGTATGTCGTCCACCCCGGCGGCGAAGACCTGGCTCAGCACCCGCATCGTGGACGGCCCGGGCAGCACCCCGCCGGCGCCGGCGAAGCCGAGCAGCATCAGCAGGAGCAGCACCAGCAGCTGCCCCACCGGCACCGTCCAGCGGTACAGCGGGGAGCGGCGCAGGCCCGCGCCGACCGCGGCGAGCACGGCGATCACCAGCAGGGCGTGGGTGAGCCAGCTGCGGGTGGTGAGCAGCGGCATCATGCACAGCGAGGCGAGCGCGGTGGCCAGCGCCGCGTAGACGGTCAGTTTCGCCCGGGTGGTCACGCGCCGGCCTCTTCTCGGTGGGGGGCGGTCGTCTTCCTGCCGTCGGCGGCGCGCCACAGGTCCGGGAGGGAGTCCCCGGCGCGCACCGGGATCACCGTCCAGCCGGACTCGCGCAGCTGCCGGACCCGGGCCCGGAACTCGTCGCCGCCGGTGTCCGGCGCGAGCATCCGCAGGCCGGCCCAGGTGCCGGAGTCCAGCAGGAAGACGACGGCGCCGCCGGTGCGGCTGCGCAGCCGGCCCAGCCGGGCGGCCTGGGTGTCGTCCAGCTCGCCGAGGACGGCGACCAGCAGGCCTTCGCCGCCGGAGCGCAGCGGGTCCTCGGCGCGGGAGAGGGTGCCGCCGTCGGACAGGTCGGCGACCGCGAGGGCGTCCAGGATCAGCCCGGAGGAGTCGGCGGCGGCGCCGTGGCTGCTGCCCGCGCCCGGAGCGGGCACGGTCTGGCCGGTGTCGGTGAGCAGCCTGGTCTGGTAGCCGCGCTCCAGCAGGTGCACGGTCACGGAGGCGGCGCAGCTGATCGCCCACTCGAAGGAGGAGGCGGGGCCGCTGCCCCGGTGGGCGATCTCCCGGGTGTCCAGCAGGACGGTGGCCCGGGCCTGCTGGGGCTGCTCCTCGCGGCGCACCATCAGTTCCCCGTACCGGGCGGTGGAGCGCCAGTGCACCCGGCGCAGGTCGTCGCCGGGCCGGTACTCGCGCAGGATCACGTCGTCGTCGCCGGCCAGCGCCAGGGTGCGGCTGTGGCTCTCGCCCTGGCCGATCCACTCGCCGCTGAGCCGTACCGCCGGCAGCGCCTGGACCTGGGGGACCACGGTGAGGACGTCGGAGGCGGTGAAGGCGCGGGCCACCTCGCACATCCCGAACGGGTCGGACAGCCGCAGCTGGAGCGGCCCGAGCGGGTAGCGGCCGCGCAGGTCGGAGCGGACCCGGTAGGAGACCTCGCGGTGGCCGCGCGGCTCGACCCGGTCCAGGACGAACCGCGGGCGCGGCCCGAGCACGTACGGGACCTTGTCCTCCAGCAGCAGCACCCCGGTGGGCACCCGGGAGATGTTGTCGACCCGCAGGTGGACCCGGGCCTCCTGGCCGGCGATCGCCCGGCGCGGGCTGAGCCGGCGCCCGCTGGCCACCCGGTAGCGGGTGTTGGCCACCACCGCCACGGCGGCCAGCGGCAGCGCGGCCAGCAGGACGCCGACGCGCAGCAGGGCGTCCTGGTCGAGCAGGTAGGAGCAGACCACCGCGGTGACCCCGGCGGCGAGGAAGGAGCGCCCCCGGGTGGTGAGGCCGCGGAACCCCGCCCGCAGCCCCGACGCCGAGTCGGACTGGGCCACCTCAGCCCCTCCGGACGGCCGGGCCGCCCTGCGGGCGCGGCAGCGGCAGCCGGGCGACCAGCTCGGCGACGATCTGCTCGGAGGTCCGGCGGCTGAGCTGGGTCTCGGCGGTCGGCATCAGACGGTGCGCCAGGACCGGGACGGCGAGGCGCTGGATGTCGTCCGGGGTGACGTAGTCGCGCCCGTCCAGCGCGGCGGCGGCGCGGGCGGCCCGGACCAGGTGCAGGGTGGCGCGCGGCGAGGCGCCCAGGCGCAGCTCGGGGCTGGTGCGGGTGGCGCCGACCAGGTCGACGGCGTAGCGGCGGACCGGGTCGGCGATGTGGACGGTGCGCACCAGGTCGATCAGCTTGAGGATGTCGGAGGCGTGCGCGACCGGCTGGAGGTCCTCCAGCGGGCTGGCGCCGGCGTGCACGTCCAGCATCGCGAGCTCGGCCTCGGGGCTGGGGTAGCCGATCGAGATCCGGGCCATGAAGCGGTCGCGCTGGGCCTCCGGCAGCGGGTAGGTGCCCTCCATCTCGACCGGGTTCTGGGTGGCCACGACCATGAACGGCGAGGGCAGTTCGTAGCTGGTGCCGTCGATGGTGACCTGGCGCTCCTCCATGGACTCCAGCAGCGCCGACTGGGTCTTGGGCGAGGCGCGGTTGATCTCGTCGCCGACCACGACCTGGGCGAAGATCGCGCCCGGGCGGAACTCGAAGTCGTGCTGCTGCTGGTCGTAGATGTTGGTGCCGGTGACGTCCGAGGGCAGCAGGTCGGGCGTGAACTGGATGCGGCGCACGGTGGCGTCGAGCGAGCGGGCGAGGGCCTTGGCCAGCATGGTCTTGCCGACGCCGGGCACGTCCTCCAGCAGCAGGTGGCCCTCGGCGAGCAGGACGGTCAGGGCGATCCGCACGGCCTCCGGCTTGCCCTCGATCACGCTCTCCACGTTGGCGCGGACGCGGTCGACGACCGCGGCGAGCTCGGGGAGCCCGACCTGCTGGAACCGGTGCGCCCTCTGCTGCTCGCCCCCCGCAGGACTGCCGAGTTCGGCCTGGTCGTTGTAGCTCGTCACCCGTTTACGCTCCCTGGCACCCTGTGCCCGCCCCGTCCCGAGGCCGGACCCCACCCCATGCTTGACGCGGCCTTCCCGGGGACGGTTCCGCGTCGGGATCCGGCGCCGGGAGGGTGGCCTGCGGCCCGGCCGCCCCAGGTGGTTCGGGGTCCGACCGGCAGGCGCATTCTCCCCTGAGGGATGACCAGAAGTCACCATTCGGACCCGTCCGAATGCCCTGACGCCCGGACGTCGTCGGCCGGGCCGGGCGGGGGCGGAGGACTCAGTGGATCTCGCGCAGCAGACCGGTGTGGACGTCGAAGACGAAGCCGCGGACGTCGTCGGTGTGCGGCAGGAAGGGAGAGGTGCGGACGCGCTGCATGGACTGGCGGACGTCGCCGTCCAGGTCGACGAAGGCCTCCACCGCCCACTGGGGGCGCTGGCCGACCTCCAGCTCCAGTTCGCGGCGGAAGTCCTCGGTCAGCCCGAGCAGGCCGCAGCCGGTGTGGTGGATCAGCGCGATCGACCGGGTGCCGAGGGCGCGCTGGCTGATGGTCAGGGAGCGGATGGTGTCGTCGGTGACGACGCCTCCGGCGTTGCGGATGACGTGGGCGTCGCCGAGTTCGAGGCCGAGTGCCGCGAACAGGTCCAGGCGGGCGTCCATGCAGGCCACCACGGCGATCTTCCGCACCGGGCGGGCGTCCATGCCGCCGTCCTGGAAGGTCACCGCGTAGGCGCGGTTGGCCGCGACGAAACGGTCGATGACGGAGGCTCTGGGAAGCTCGGCAGCGGCGGTCGGCGAGGGCCGGTCGGGAGTCACTGTCATGGTGGCGACGTTAGTGGGGATCGGGTCCCCGCGGTGGAGCGAGGAGCTACAGAACAGGGCGCCGGGATCGGGAGCATGACGACAACGGGAGGGGTCCGCCCCCGCCGTCGCGCCCCGGGCCGCACGGTGGCGGGCAGGGGGCGCGCGCCCGCCGCCGAAGGCCCCCGGCACGTACCGTCCTGCGGTCGGTCCGACGGCCGCGACCTGCGGTGATCCGTACCGCCGCCCGGGTGGTGCGCCGGAGCGGGCCATTGACTGGCAGGGTCCGCGCGATAGAGTGCGTGGCGCAGTGGAGCACACCCGCCGGGGCCCGTCAACGGGGCCTTCCCGGCCGGTGCGGCCCGGTCGACGCGGCCCGTGGCCTCCACCCGCTCCGTGCCCACCTGGCGCACCTTCCCCGGCGCCGGGCGGTCACGACCTTCCCCTTGAGCGGGCGGGGACCACGGGCCGCTTCGTCGTGCCGGGGCACGGTGGGCGAGAATGGGTCACAGCTCCCGGACGTCGGGCTGCTCCGCACCGAGGAAGGGCGCCACCGCGCATGACCACCAACGAACCGGGCCCCAAGCACGTTCCGGTGATGCTCCAGCGGTGCATGGACGCGCTGGCCCCGGCGATCTCGCGCCCGGGTGCCGTGGTGGTGGACGCCACCCTCGGCCTCGGCGGGCACAGCGAGGCGCTGCTGACCCAGTTCCCGCAGGTGCGGCTGGTCGCGGTGGACCGCGACCCGCAGGCGCTGAAGCTGTCCGGCGAGCGGCTGGCCCCGTTCGGCGACCGGGCCACCCTGGTGCACGCGGTCTACGACGAGATCCCCGAGGTGCTGGAGCGCCTGGGCATCGACCGGGTGGACGGCGTCCTGTTCGACCTCGGCGTCTCCTCGATGCAGCTGGACGAGGCGGAGCGCGGCTTCGCGTACGCGCAGGACGCGCCGCTGGACATGCGGATGGACCAGACCCGGGGGATCAGCGCGGCGGAGGTGCTGAACACCTACAGCCACGGCGCCCTGGCCCGGATCCTCAAGGTGTACGGCGAGGAGCGGTTCGCCGGGAAGATCGCCTCGGTGATCCTGCGGGAGCGGGAGAAGGAACCGTTCACCAACAGCGCGCGTCTCGTCGAGTTGGTGCGCAACGCGATTCCGGCGGCGACCCGCCGCACCGGAGGGAACCCGGCCAAGCGGACGTTCCAGGCGCTGCGGATCGAGGTCAACGGCGAGCTGGAGGTCCTGGACCGGGCGATCCCCGGGGCGCTGGACGTCCTCGCGGTGGGCGGCCGGATCGTGGTGATGTCCTACCAGTCGCTGGAGGACCGCCTGGTCAAGCAGTACTTCGCCGCCGGGGCGACCAACACCGCCCCGCCGGGGCTGCCGTTCGTCCCCGAGGAGCACCAGCCCTGGCTGAAGCTGATCACTCGCGGTGCCGAGCTGGCCACGGAGGAGGAGATCGAGGAGAACCGGCGCGCCGCGCCCGTGCGGCTGCGGGTGGCGGAGAGGATCAGGGACCGAAGCAAGCGGGGCTGACGAACCGGCCCGGCGGGGTCCGAAGGGCGGAGGAGAGCAGTGGGGCCGGTGGCCGGTGAGGTCCGGGCGGGGCGGGGAGGACTCCCCGGGCAGGGCAGGGCGCGGATCACGGTCCGGCCGGGGAAGCGCCCGGTACGGCGGCGCACACCGTTCGCGGTGCTCATCGTGGTGCTGCTGGCGGGCGGGCTGCTCGGCCTGCTGGCACTGAACACCGCGCTCAACGAGGGCTCGTTCGAGCTCTCCCGGCTACAGAAGCAGACCACCGTGGCGACCGACGAGCAGCAGAGCCTCCAGCACGAGATCGACCAGAACTCGGCTCCGGACGCGCTGGCCAGGCGCGCCGGCGAGCTGGGCATGGTCCCGGCCGGCGGGATGGCCTTCCTGGACGTCCCGAACGGCGGCAAGGTGCTCGGCACGCCCGGTCCGGCCCAGGACAGCCCGCCGGTGAAGCGCTCGACGGCCGAGCCGTGGCCCACGAAGTCCCAGCCCGGCGCCGCCCAGCCCGGTGCCGGCCCGTCGCCGGCCGCGCCGCAGCCGGGCGGTGCCCCCTCGCCGGCCGCGCCGCCGCCTCCGCCGCCGGCACCGACCCCGGCGGCGTCCGCCGGCGACTCGGTGATCCAGCTCAACCCGGTCTCGCCCGCCGCGGGCGCGAAGCCGAGCGGGGGTGCGGGCCGATGAGCACGCCACGCCAGCCCGGCGGGTCCGGCGGCGGCGACGGCCGCCGTCCGCTGCCCGGGGGCGCCGCGCCGCGCGGCCGGTCCGCCTCCGGGCGCAGCCAGCCCGCGAAGGGCCAGCCCGCCAAGGGACAGTCCGCGCGCGGCCAGTCGGCCTCCGGGCGCAGCCAGCCCGCGCAGGGCCGGCCCGCCAAGGGGCAGCCCGCCCGCGGCCAGTCCGCCAAGGCCCAGCCCGCGAAGTCGGCCTCGGCCGGCCGCACCCCTCGGGCGCCGCAGCAGCGCCGTCCCGAGGGCCGCCCGCCGGCCCGCAGCCAGGCGGCGGTGCGCCCGAAGAGCCGCCCGTCGCAGCGCGCCAAGACGCTCAGGCTGGCCGAGCCCAAGCGCCGGCTCCGGGTGATCACCGTGGCGCTGTCGCTGGTGTTCTCCGTCTTCGCCGGCCGCCTGGTGCAGCTCCAGCTGGTGGACGCCTCCGCGCTGGCCGCCGACGCCAACACCAACCGGTACCTGAACATCCCGATCACCGCCGAACGCGGCTCGATAACGTCCTCCGACGGGGTCGCGCTGGCGGCCACCGTCGACGCGTACGACATCACCGCCGACCCGGCGATGTTCACCCCGGAGGCGACCGGCATCCCGGACGCGCCGGAGCAGGCGGCCGCGCTGCTGGCGCCGATCCTCGGCGTGCCCAAGGAGAAGATCGCCGCGGACCTGCGCACCCCCAAGACCCGCTACAAGCGGCTCGCGGCCCAGCAGACCCCGGCCACCAAGAAGCAGATCAGCGACCTCAAGTCGAGCCTGGAGAAGCAGGCCGGCTCGCGGGCCTGCCAGGCCCAGAAGAAGCTGCTCGGCAAGCCCGCCGAGGAGGGCGGGCGCACCCGGGTGGACAACGAGTGCGCCAACCCGCTGGCCGGGGTGTTCAACCGGGAGACCCAGAAGCGGATCTACCCGGCGGACGGCCTGGCGGCCAACCTGGTCGGCTTCGTCAACGCCGAGGGCGAGGGCGCCGGCGGCCTGGAGCTCCAGTACCAGAAGCTGCTGGCCGGCAAGGACGGCCACAGCAGCTACGCCCAGTCCGGCGGGCGGCTGGTGCCCACCGCCGGGGGCTCGATGGACCCGGCCGTGCCGGGCAGCGACGTGAAGCTGACCATCAACCGGGACATCCAGTGGGCCGCCCAGCGGGCGATCGCCGACCAGGTGGCCAACTCCGGCGCGGAGAAGGGCTACGTGGTGGTCCAGGACGTGAAGACCGGCCAGGTCCTCGCGATGGCCACCGCGCCCGGCTTCAACCCGAACGACCTGAGCCTGTCCAAGCAGTCCCAGCTGGGCAACGCCGCCCTCCAGGACGCGTACGAGCCGGGCAGCACCGCCAAGCTGATGAGCATGGCCGCCGTCCTGGACTCCGGCAAGGCCACCTGGGACACCAAGGTCACCGTGCCCAACCGGCTGGTGAGGGCCGGACAGCAGTTCAAGGACGACGTCGACCACGACACCTGGTACCTGACCCTGGCCGGGGTGCTGGCCAAGTCCTCCAACATCGGCACCATCGAGGCCGTCGAGACCCTCGGCGGCGGTGACCAGTTGGAGGCCAACAAGGTCCTGGACGGCTACCTGCGCAAGTTCGGCGTCGCCCAGCCGACCGGCCTGGGCTTCCCCGGGGAGACCGCCGGCATGCTCAAGAAGCCGGAGGACCTGGTCGCCTCGGAGAAGTACAACATCGCCTTCGGCCAGGGCCCGATGCAGATGAACGCGCTCCAGGCCACCTCGGTCTACTCGACCATCGCCAACGGCGGGGTGCGGGTCGCGCCCAGCATCGTCCAGGGCGTCACCGACCCGAGCGGCAAGTACACGCCGAGCGCGCCGGGGGCACGGACCCAGGTGGTCAGCCCGGAGACGGCCAAGACCCTCACCTCGATGCTGGAGTCGGTCGTCGACGACGAGCAGGGCACCGGCGGCAAGGCCGCCATCCCCGGCTACCGGGTCGCCGGCAAGACCGGCACCGCGAACCGGGGCGCCGCCGACGGCAAGGGCTACGACGGCTACACCGCCTCCTTCATCGGCTTCGCCCCCGCCGACGCCCCCCGGTACACCGTCTCCTGCACCCTCCAGGGCCCGGTCAACGGCCACTTCGGCGGCCAGCTGTGCGGCCCGGTGTTCAAGCAGGTGATGGAGTTCACCCTGAAGACCATGCAGGTGCCGCCGAGCGGCAGCCAGGCGCCCAACCTGCCCGTCGACTGGAAGCCGTGAGCGAGCATGAGCAACGAACGGGACGGGCGGGACCACGGCGCGGCGGAGGGCCGGTTTGGCCCTGGGCACCCTTCGGCGGATAGCCTTCCCGCCGTGCCGAAACCCGATCAAACCACCGTGAGTCCGCCCCGCCCGACCGGGACCACCGCCCTGCCGCTCGCGAAGCTGGCCGCCGAACTGGGCCTGCCGCCCGTCGAGGGCGGCGCCGTCACCGGCGTCACCCACGACTCCCGCGCGGTCCGTCCGGGCGACGTCTACGTGGCCTTCCCCGGCGCCAACCACCACGGCGCGGCGTTCGCCGCCAAGGCCGCGGAGTCCGGCGCGGTGGCGGTGCTCACCGACCCGGCCGGCGCCGAGGTCGCCGCCGCCACCGGCCTGCCGCTGCTGGTCGTGGACCGCCCTCGGGCCGTCATGGGCGAGCTGGCCGCGATCGTCTACGGCCGCCCCTCGGAGGGGCTGCTGATGATCGGGCTGACCGGCACCAACGGCAAGACCACCACCTCCTACCTGGTCGAGGGCGGTCTGCGCGGCGCCGGGCGCCGCCCGGGCGTGATCGGCACCGTCGAGATGCGGGTCGGCGAGGAGCGGATCAAGAGCGAGCGCACCACCCCCGAGGCCACCGACCTGCACGCGATCCTCGGCGTGATGGCCGAGCGCGGCGCCGACGCGGTGACCATGGAGGTCTCCAGCCACGCCCTGGTCTTCGGCCGCACCGACGGGGTCGCGTACGACGTCGCGCTGTTCAACAACCTGACCCCGGAGCACCTCGACTTCCACCCGGACATGGAGGACTACTTCCAGGCGAAGGCCCGGCTCTTCCAGCCCGGCAAGTCCCGCCGCGGCGTGGCCAACCTGGACGACGAGTACGGCCGCCGGCTCGCCGCCGAGGCCGAGATCCCGATGGTCACCTTCTCCGCCACCGGCGCCGCCGAGGCCGACTGGCGGGCCGTGGACGTCAGGCTCGGCCCGGTCGGCTCGACCTTCACCGTGCTCGGCCCGGACGGTGCGAGGGCCGAGGCCTCCGTCCCGCTGCCCGGCCCGTTCAACGTCGCCAACGCGCTCGCCGCGATCACCGTGCTGGTCGTCGCCGGGCTGCCGCTGGAGCGGGCGGTGGCCGGCGTCGCCGCCGTCCCCGGGGTGCCCGGCCGGCTGGAGCGGGTGGACGCCGGACAGCCGTTCGTCGCCGTCGTCGACTACGCGCACAAGCCGGACGCCCTCCAGGCCGTCCTCGCCTCGCTGCGCGAGGTCACCGAGGGCCGGCTGCACGTCGTGGTCGGCTGCGGCGGCGACCGCGACCCGCACAAGCGCGGCCCGATGGGCGCCATCGCCGCCCGCCTCGCCGACACCGCCCTGCTGACCAGCGACAACCCGCGCAGCGAGGACCCGCTGGCGATCCTCGCCACCATGCTGACCGGCGCCGCGACGGTGCCCGAGGCCGAGCGGGGGGACGTCCTGGTCGTCCCCGACCGGGCCGAGGCGATCCGGCTGGCGGTCGCCCGCGCCGGGGCGGGGGACACCGTGCTCGTGGCCGGCAAGGGCCACGAACTCGGCCAATACGTACGAGACGAGATCCGCCCCTTCGACGACCGGGAGGTGCTGCACGAAGAGATCACGCGGAGCTCCGTCGCGCGGACCCCGGCCGCACGGGGCGACCGAGGAGTAGAGCAGCAGTGATCGCACTGACCCTCGCCGAGGTGGCCGCCGCCGTCGGAGGCACCCTGGACGGCGCCGACCCGGACGCCCTGGTCACCGGCCCGGTCGAGGTCGACTCGCGCAAGGTGGTCCCCGGCGGCCTGTTCGTGGCCTTCGTCGGCGAGCACGTGGACGGCCACGACTACGCGGCCAAGGCGGTCGAGGACGGCGCCGTCGCGGTGCTGGCCTCCCGCCCGGTCGGCGTGCCCGCCGTCCTGGTCGACAGTGTGGTGGAGGCGCTCGGCAAGCTCGCCCGCGCCGTGGTCGCCCGCGCCGAGGGCACCACCGTGGTCGCGCTGACCGGCTCGGCCGGCAAGACCAGCACCAAGGACCTGATCGCCCAGCTGCTCCAGCGCCTCGGCGACACCGTCTACCCGCCCGGCTCGCTCAACAACGAGATCGGCCACCCGATGACCGCGCTGCGGGTCGAGGCCGGCACCCGGCACCTGGTCATGGAGATGGGCGCCCGGCACAAGGGCGACATCGAGTACCTCACCTCGATCACCCCGCCCCGGATCGGCGTGGTCCTCAACGTCGGCACCGCCCACGTCGGCGAGTTCGGCTCGAAGGAGGCGATCGCCGAGGCCAAGGGCGAACTGGTCGAGTCGCTGCCCGCCGAGGGCGCCGCGATCCTCAACGCCGACGACCGGCTGGTGCGCGCGATGGCCTCCCGTACCAGGGCCAGGGTGGTCCTGTTCGGCGAATCACCGGAAGCCCACGTCCGGGCGGTGAACGTTCGCCTGGACGCCACCGGGAGGCCATCGTTCACGCTCACCACCCCGGCCGGTTCCGCGCCCGTGCAGCTGCGCCTGTACGGTGAGCACCACGTCTCGAACGCCCTCGCCGCCGCCGCGGTGGCGGTGGAGCTCGGGATGTCCGTCGACGACACCGCCGCCGCCCTGGGCGAGGCGGGTGCGCTGTCCCGCTGGCGCATGGAGGTCGTCGACCGGGCCGATGGTGTCACCGTCGTCAACGACGCCTACAACGCGAACCCCGACTCGATGCGGGCCGCGCTGCGGGCGCTGGTCTCGATGGGGGGCCGCGGCCCGGAGCGCCGCCGCACCTGGGCGGTGCTCGGCGAGATGCGGGAGCTCGGCGAGGAGAGCCTGGCCGAGCACGACGCCATCGGGCGGCTCGCCGTCCGGCTGGACGTCACCAAGCTGGTGGCGGTCGGCGGACGCGAGGCGGCCTGCATGGAACTCGGTGCGAGGAACGAAGGTTCGTGGGGTGAGGAGTCGGTGCTGGTGTCCGACGCGGACGCGGCGGTCGAGCTGCTGCGCAGTCAGCTGCGGCCAGGGGACGTGGTCCTGGTGAAGGCATCCCGTTCGGTGGGGCTGGAGAAGGTGGCCGAGGCCCTCCTGTCGGACGGTGTGGCCGAATAATGAAGCAGATCCTTTTCTCCGGGCTGATCGGCCTGGTCCTCTCGCTGGTCGGCACGCCCGCGCTGATCAAGCTGCTCGCCCGGCAGGGCTACGGCCAGTACATCCGCGACGACGGCCCCAAGGCGCACCACAGCAAGAAGGGCACGCCCACGATGGGCGGCATCGCCTTCATCCTGGCGACCCTGATCGCCTACTTCGCCACGAAGGCGATAACGGGCGAGAGCCCGACCGCCTCCGGGCTGCTGGTGCTCTTCCTGACCACGGGCCTGGGCCTGGTCGGCTTCCTGGACGACTACATCAAGGTGGTCAAGCGCCGCTCGCTCGGCCTGCGGGCCAAGGCGAAGCTGGCCGGCCAGTCCATCGTCGGCCTCGCCTTCGCCGTCCTGGCGCTCCAGTTCCACGACGACCGCGGTGTCAGCCCGGCCTCCGAGAAGCTGTCCTTCGTCCGCGACTTCGAGTGGTCGATCGGCCCGGTGCTGTTCGTCATCTTCGCGTACTTCATGATCGCGGCGACCTCCAACGGGGTGAACCTGACGGACGGTCTGGACGGCCTCGCCACCGGCGCCTCGGTGATGGCCTTCGGCGCCTACACCTTCATCGGCGTCTGGGAGTACGGGCAGAGCTGCGCCTACTTCTTCTCCGCGACCAGCGCCTGCTACGACGTCCGGGACCCGCTGGACCTCGCGGTGGTGGCCGCCGCGCTGATGGGCTCCTGCTTCGGCTTCCTGTGGTGGAACACCTCGCCCGCCAAGATCTTCATGGGTGACACCGGCTCGCTCGCCCTCGGCGGCGCCCTGGCCGGCCTCGCGATCTGCTCGCGCACCGAGCTGCTGCTCATCCTGCTGGGCGGCCTCTTCATGATCATCACCCTGTCGGTGATCATCCAGGTCGGCTCCTTCCGGATGACCGGCAAGCGCGTCTTCAAGATGGCACCACTGCAACACCACTTCGAACTCAAGGGCTGGAGCGAAGTCCTGGTCGTGGTCCGCTTCTGGATCATCCAGGGTCTGTGCGTCGCCATCGGCCTCGGCCTCTTCTACGCGGGATACCGGACCGGATGACGAACCCTGACTTCCCGAACCTGCCCGTCGCCGTCGCCGGGCTCGGCGTCTCCGGCATCAGCGCGGCGCGCGTCCTGCACGGCCTCGGCGCCCGGGTCACCGTGGTCGACGGCGGCAGCGGCGAGGGCCTCAGGGCCCGCGCCGCCGAGCTGGAGGCGCTGGGCGTCACCGTGCGGCTCGGGGACGGCGCGAGCCTGCCCGAGGGCACCGAGCTGGTCGTCACCTCGCCCGGCTGGGCCCCCGACAGCCCGCTGTTCGCCGCCGCCGAGGCGGCCGGCGTCCCGGTCTGGGGCGACGTCGAGCTGGCCTGGCGGCTGCGCAAGCCGCTGCCCGGCACCGGCGAGCCCGCCCCCTGGCTGGCCGTCACCGGCACCAACGGCAAGACCACCACCGTCCAGATGCTCGCCTCGATCCTCACCGCGGCCGGCAAGCGCACCGCCGCCGTCGGCAACGTCGGGGTCTCGGTGCTGGACGCGGTGCTCGCCGAGGAGCCGTACGACGTGCTCGCCGTCGAGCTCTCCAGCTACCAGCTGCACTGGGCGCCCTCGCTGCGACCGCACTCGGGCGCGGTGCTCAACCTGGCGCCCGACCACCTCGACTGGCACGGCTCGATGGAGGCGTACGCCGCCGACAAGGGCCGGATCTACGAGGGCAACACCGTCGCCTGCGTGTACAACCTGGCCGACCCGGCCACCGAGGCGCTGGTCCGCGAGGCCGACGTCGAGGAGGGCTGCCGGGCGATCGGCTTCGGCCTCGGCACGCCCGGCCCGTCGAACTTCGGCGTGGTCGACGGCCTGCTGGTGGACCGGGCCTTCGTCGAGGACCGGGCCAAGAACGCCGCCGAGCTGGGCGCCGTCTCGGACGTGAACCCGCCGGCCCCGCACAACATCGCCAACGCGCTCGCCGCGGCGGCGCTGGCCCGGGCGTACGGCGTCGAGCCGAAGGCCGTCCGGGAGGGCCTGCGGGCCTTCCGCCCGGACGCCCACCGGATCGCCGAGGTCGCCGTGGTCCGCGAGGTCACGTACATCGACGACTCCAAGGCCACCAACACCCACGCGGCGGCAGCCTCGCTGGCCGCCTACCGGCCGATCGTCTGGATCGCCGGGGGCCTGGCCAAGGGCGCGACCTTCGACGACCTCGTCCAGGACGCGGCCGAGCGGCTGCGCGCGGTGGTGCTGATCGGCCAGGACCGGGCGCTGATCCGAGAGGCGTTGGAGCGACACGCTCCGGATGTGCCGGTGATCGAGGCGGCCGAGGGCCAGACTGGCGCGGTGGCGATGGCGGAAATCGTTCGAACGGCCGCATCGCTCGCCCGATCGGGTGACACGGTGCTGCTGGCACCGGCCTGCGCCTCGATGGACATGTTCACCAACTACGGCGAGCGCGGCGACCTCTTCGCCGCGGCCGTCCGGGAGCTGGCGGGCGAGTAGTCGGGTCGGCGCGGGCGTCGGACGGAGAAAGTGAGCGGGGAGCGGTGGCGGGGCAGGGCAGAGCGGATTCCGGCGTCGTGAAGCGGGACGCCGCCGAGCCGATGAGAGTGATCTCCGCCACCACGACCAAGTACAAGTCGGCCGGTCCGCTGGGCCGGATCCGGGCCTTCCGGGCCCGGGTCCGGTACTGGCTGGACCGGCCGCTCACGCCGTACCTGCTGATCGTCGGCAGCACCCTGCTGCTGGTCGTGCTCGGTCTGATGATGGTCTTCTCGGCCTCGCAGATCCTCGCCCTGAACCAGCACCACACGGCGCAGTACTACTTCCTCAAGCAGCTGATCGCGGCCATCCTCGGCCTGGTCCTGCTGATCGGCTTCGCCTCCGTCCCGCTGGCGGTGCTGCGGGTGATCGTCTACCCGGTGATGATCGGGGTGATCGCCCTCCTCACCCTGGTCGCCATCCCCGGCATCGGGGTGCGGATCAACGGCAACCAGAACTGGCTGGATTTCGGCTTCTTCCAGTTCCAGCCGTCGGAGTTCGCCAAGCTCGCGCTGGTGCTCTGGGGCGCCGACCTGCTCGCCCGCAAGCAGAAGGCCGGCACCCTCAACTCGTGGAAGCACCTGCTGGTGCCCCTGGTGCCGGGCGCCCTGCTGCTGCTCGCGCTGATCATGTTCGGCGGCGACATGGGCACCTCGATGATCCTGGTGGCCATGGTGTTCGCGCTGCTCTGGATGGTCGGGGCGCCGCTGCGGCTGTTCGTGGCCACCGTCGGGGTCGCGGTGGTGGTCTGCACCGCCCTGGTGGTCACCGTCCCGCACCGGGCCGAGCGCCTGGGCTGCATAGGCGTGACCAAGCTCGATCCCGAGGGCGCCTGCTTCCAGGCCCTGCACGGCGTCTTCGCCTTCGCCAACGGCGGCGGCTTCGGCACCGGCCTCGGCGCCGGCGTGGAGAAGTGGGGCCAGCTGCCCGAGGCGCACACCGACTTCATCTTCGCCGCGACCGGCGAGGAACTCGGTCTGGTGGGGACGCTGTCGGTGCTCGGTCTCTTCGCGGCACTAGGCTACGCGGGTATCCGTGTGGCCATCGGTACGAAGGACCCCTTCGTCAGGTACGCCGCGGGAGCCGCCACCACCTGGATCATGGCGCAGGCCATGATCAACCTGGGGTCGGCGCTGGGACTGCTGCCCATCGCGGGCGTCCCGCTCCCGCTGTTCTCCTACGGCGGTTCCGCCATGCTGTCGGCCATGTCCGCGATCGGTGTGCTGCTGTGCCTGGCGCGCAGCACCTCGGGCGCGAAGGCGGCGCTGGCCGCCCGGAGCAAGAACTCCCGGATCAGGAGACAACTGGCCCGGGTGCTGCCACGACGACGAACCACAGCGCGCCCGGCCCCGGGGCCGGCACGCAGGGAGCGGTGAATTTCGGTGCATGTCGTACTCGCCGGCGGGGGGACCGCCGGTCACATCGAGCCGGCCATGGCCCTCGCGGATGCCCTCCGCAGGCACGACCCGTCCATCGGGATCACCGCCCTGGGCACCGAGCGCGGACTGGAGACCCGGCTGGTGCCCGAGCGCGGCTACCAGCTGGAGCTGATCCCGGCCGTGCCGCTGCCCCGCAAGCCCACCCCGGAGCTGATCACCGTCCCCGGCCGGCTGCGCGGCACCGTCCGGGCCGCCCAGGAGATCATCGAGCGGGTCAACGCGGACGCCGTGGTCGGCTTCGGCGGCTACGTCGCGATGCCCGCCTACCTGGCCGCCAAGCGGGCCGGGGTGCCGATCGTGGTGCACGAGGCGAACGCGCGTCCGGGCCTGGCCAACAAGATCGGCGCCCGCTACAGCGACTTCGTGGCGGTCTCCACGCCGGACAGCAAGCTGCGCGACTCCCGGTACATCGGCATCCCGCTGCGCCGGACCATCGCCACCCTGGACCGGGGCGCCGCCCGCCCGGAGGCCCGCCAGTACTTCGGCCTCGACCAGCGGCTGCCCACGCTGCTGGTCTCCGGCGGCTCCCAGGGCGCGCGCCGGCTCAACGAGACGGTCACCGCGATCGCCCCGCGGCTCCAGCAGTACGGCGTGCAGATCCTGCACGCGGTCGGCCCGAAGAACGAGCTGCCGCAGGTCGCCGACGTCCCCGGGATGCCGCCGTACCGCCCGGTGCCGTACCTGGACCGGATGGACCTCGCCTACGCGGCCGCCGACATGATGCTCTGCCGGGCCGGCGCCATGACGGTGGCCGAGCTGGCGGCCGTGGGGCTGCCCGCCGCCTTCGTCCCGCTGCCGATCGGCAACGGCGAGCAGCGACTGAACGCCCAGCCGATGGTCAAGGCCGGCGGCGGCCTGCTGGTGGACGACGCCGAGCTGACCCCGGACTGGGTGCTCCAGAACGTGCTGCCGGTGCTCACCGACCCGCAGCGGCTGTGGGACATGAGCCGGGCGGCCTCCGAGTTCGGCCGCCGGGACGCCGACGACCTGCTGGTCGGCATGGTCTACGAGGCGATCCAGGCCCACCGCGGCGGTCGCCGCCGTGGCTGACGGCCGGCTCGCCGATCCGCTGGAGGAGGAGCTGGAGGTGGAGGAGTCCGCTCCCCGCCTCCGGCTCTCCCGGCGGGGCATCGTGGTGCTGGGCGCGCTCGGCGCCGCGGTGCTCGGCGTGCTGGCCTGGCTGGTGTTCTTCTCCTCGGTGCTGGACGTGCGCACCGTCGCCGTCCAGGGCGCGGACGACGAGAGGCTGACGGCGGACCAGGTCCGCGAGGCGGTCGGCGGGCTGGGTGACGGCCCGCTGGCGCGGGTGGACCTGGACGTCGTCCGGCACCGGGTGGAGGCGATCCCCCGGGTGGCCAAGGCGGAGGTGTGGCGGGGCTGGCCGCACACCCTTCGGGTGAAGGTGGTCCAGCGCACGGCGGTGGCCGCCGTCAAGGGGGATGACGGCCAGTTCACCCAGGTCGATGCCGGAGGCGTGAGCTTCGCCACCGAGCCGGCCCCGCCGGAGGGCGTCCCGGTGGTGGAACTGCGGCTCAGTCAGCAGGCGACCGACGTCGACGGGGTGATCGACCGTTCGCAGCTGGTGAGGGGCGCGGTGGCGGTGGCCGCCGGGCTGCCGCAGGAGGTCGCCAAGCGGGCCGGTGCCGTGCTGGTGCGCTCCTACGACGACATCGAGTTGCAGCTCAGCGGGGGTGTGACGGTGCGCTGGGGGAGCCCGGAGCAGATCGACCGGAAGGCCCGGGTGCTGGTCGCGCTGATGAACCAGAAGGGTACGAACTTCGACGTGACGGCGCCCGAGGCGCCGGCGGTGTCGGGATGATCCGGTAGGTTCTCTGCCTGAGGGAGGGTTGACGCCTCGCAGTGTCGGCCCGACTCTTGGTGGTCACCCCCGGTTTCCTAAGCCGGCCGATGATCACATAGGCTCAAAAGAAAAAGGGAAGCTCGGCGTGTTCGTTGAAACGCGTGCCCGGAGCCACCTAGTGTCCTGTGTCACCAGCCTGTGTTTCCTGGTGACGTGACGGAGGCACAGCACTAACCCTAAAGGTCAAGTTTAGGGTTGGGGTCGGCGGTCGGCATTTCGGACATTCAGTCAGAAACCAGGCTCCCTACCCATCGACATCCGTCGGTACGGCCCCGCTCCGGGTCGGGCCGACCCGGAAATTCGAGGCGAGAGGCCTTCGACGTGGCAGCACCGCAGAACTACCTCGCAGTCATCAAGGTCGTCGGAATCGGCGGCGGTGGTGTCAACGCCATCAACCGGATGATCGAGGTCGGTCTCAAGGGCGTCGAGTTCATCGCGATCAACACCGATGCGCAGGCCCTCCTGATGAGCGACGCCGACGTCAAGCTCGATGTGGGCCGTGAACTCACCCGGGGCCTCGGCGCCGGCGCCAACCCCGAGGTCGGCCGCAAGGCCGCCGAGGACCACCGCGAGGAGATCGAGGAGGTCCTCAAGGGGGCCGACATGGTCTTCGTGACCGCCGGCGAGGGCGGTGGCACGGGCACGGGTGGCGCGCCCGTCGTCGCCAACATCGCGCGCTCCCTGGGCGCCCTGACCATCGGCGTGGTCACCCGTCCGTTCACCTTCGAGGGACGCCGCCGGGCCAACCAGGCCGAGGACGGCATCGCCGCCCTGCGCGAAGAGGTCGACACCCTCATCGTGATCCCCAACGACCGGCTGCTGTCCATCTCGGACCGCCAGGTCAGCGTCCTCGACGCGTTCCGCTCGGCCGACCAGGTCCTGCTCTCCGGTGTCCAGGGCATCACCGACCTGATCACCACCCCCGGTCTGATCAACCTCGACTTCGCCGACGTCAAGTCCGTCATGTCCGAGGCCGGTTCGGCCCTCATGGGCATCGGCTCGGCCCGCGGCGAGGACCGCGCCAAGGCCGCCGCCGTGATGGCGATCTCCTCGCCGCTGCTGGAGGCCTCGATCGACGGCGCCCGCGGCGTGCTGCTGTCCATCTCGGGCGGCTCCGACCTCGGCCTGTTCGAGATCAACGAGTCGGCCCAGCTGGTCAGCGAGGCGGCCCACCCCGAGGCGAACATCATCTTCGGTGCCGTCATCGACGACGCCCTCGGCGACGAGGTCCGGGTCACCGTCATCGCGGCCGGCTTCGACGGCGGGCAGCCGCCGGCGATCGTCCGCGACCCGGTGGTCAAGTCCACCGCCCCGGAGCGCCCGGCCACGCCGCCGGCCGCCCCGGAGCGCCCGGCCGGCCGTCCGTCGTACGGGAGCATCGGCTCGGTGACGTCCCGTTCGGAGGGCGAGGCCCCGGCCGCCGCGCCGAGCCGGACCGCCGAGGCCCCGACCACCACGACCGCCGCGGCGGTGCCGCCGCAGGTGCAGCCGGCCCGGCAGCCGTTCGTGGAGAGCCCGGCCGAGGAGCTTGACGTCCCGGACTTCCTTAAGTGATCGATCACGCGGTCCGCGCGGGTGCTCACTTCGCCTTCACCTCACGGTGGGGCGGGGTGAGCACTTCGCCGTACGGGGAGCTGAACCTCGGCGGCGCGGTGGGGGACGACCCGGCGGCCGTGCGGGAGAACCGGGCGCTCGCCGCCCGGAAGCTGGGGCTCGACCCGGCCGACGTGGTGTGGATGAACCAGGTGCACGGCGCCGAGGTCGCGGTGGTGACCGGGCGCCAGCCGCTCGGGCAGGCCCCGACGGTGGACGCGGTGGTCACCGACCGGCCGCTCGCGCTGGCGGTGCTGACCGCCGACTGCACCCCGGTGCTGCTGGCCGATCCGGTGGCGGGCGTGGTGGGCGCGGCCCACGCGGGCCGGCCCGGGCTGGCGGCGGGGGTGGTCCCCGCGGTCGTCCGGGCGATGGCCGGACTGGGGGCGGAGCCCGGCAGGATCACCGCCGCCACCGGCCCCGCGGTCTGCGGCCGCTGCTACGAGGTGCCGGCCGAACTGCGCGCCGAGGTCGCCGCGGTGGTGCCGGAGGCCTTCGCCGAGACGTCCTGGGGGACTCCCGCGCTGGACGTGGCGGAGGGGGTCGCGGCCCAGCTGGCCGCGGCGGGGGTCAAGGAGGTGGTGCGATCATCTGTCTGCACCCTCGAATCCGCCGATCACTACTCCTATCGCCGCGAGCGGCGCACCGGCCGGCTCGCGAGCTACGTCTGGTTGGGCTCTGATCACTGATGACGAACGACATCTACGGACCGTTCCCGGGAAGCCCCGAGTTCACTGCGGCGCTGACGGAGGGCCAGCGGGCCCGGTACGAGGAACTCGGCACCAACCTGGAGGTGGTCGAGCGCCGGATCGCGGACGCGTGCGCCGCCGCCGGGCGCGCCCGGGACGAGGTCACCCTGGTCGTCGTCACCAAGACCTACCCCGCCGAGGACACCGCGCTGCTGGCCGGGCTCGGTGTGACGGACGTCGCGGAGAACCGGGACCAGGACGCCGCTCCCAAGGCCGAGCAGTGCAGAAACCTTCCTCTTGACTGGCACTTCGTCGGCCAGCTCCAGACCAACAAGGTCCGCTCGGTCGTCCGGTACGCGAACCACGTGCACTCGGTGGACCGGCTGCGGCTGGTCGAGTCGCTCTCCGCGGCGGTGCTCAAGTCGGAGCGCCCGGAGCTGGGTTGCCTGGTCCAGGTGGCCCTGGACAAGGCGTACGGGGAGGGCGCGCACCGGGCGGGGGTCGCACCCGAGGACGTCGCGCAACTGGCCGACGCGATCGCCGACACGCCCGGGCTGCGCCTGGAGGGTGTGATGACCGTCGCTCCGCTGAGCGGTCCGCTGGCCGGAGATCCGGCCCGTGCATTCGATCGGCTGACGGAAATCGCAACCGCCGTACGAGCGGCCCATCCGGCTGCCACCATGGTCTCCGCAGGGATGAGCGGGGACCTTGAGCAGGCGATTGCCGCCGGGGCGACACATGTGCGCGTCGGAACGGCGGTACTCGGAGTGAGGTCACCCCTCAGGTAACGTCACCGGGTAGTAGATCAGACAGCAGGACAAAATAGGACAGAATCTAGCAGCTCTTCGGAGTGCTAGCGAACCGTGGATCGCAGCTCCGCGGCCCCACTCCGCGAGTTCTGACCGGCCGTCGGCCTGATGCACCGTCGTGGAGGGACCGCGGAATCCGCAGGCGGGGCCGTACGGCCCGGGCCGGAGCCGGTCCGTACGGAACGAGCGAAGCGAGCGACCATCAGAAGGTGCGCGCATCGCGAAGCCGCCGCCGAGCGCGAGCGAGGCGGCTATGAGCGGAGGAGACAGGAGCATGGCCGGCGCAATGCGCAAGATGGCGGTCTACCTCGGCCTCGTGGAGGACGAGACGTACGACGGCCAGGGGTACGACCCCGACGACGACTACGACGCGGACCCCGAACCGATCCGGACGGGCCAGCGGACCGAGGACATCCCCCGGCCGACCCCGGCCCCGGCGGCCGCCGCGCCCGCCCCGGTCTCCTCGATCACCCCGCAGCCGGTGCCCGCCGCGGTGCCGATCCGGCAGGAGACTCCGAGGATGGCCCCCGTGTCGTCCATCACACCCGAACGCCGCCACAACCTGGAGAAGAGCGCACCGGTGATCATGCCCAAGGTCGTGAACGAACGAGAGCCCTACCGCATCACCACGCTGCACCCCCGGACCTACAACGAGGCCCGTACCATCGGGGAACAGTTCCGCGGCGGTACCCCCGTGATCATGAATCTGACCGAGATGGACGACACCGACGCGAAGCGCCTCGTAGACTTCGCCGCTGGACTCGTCTTCGGTCTGCACGGCAGTATCGAGCGCGTGACACAGAAGGTGTTCCTGCTGTCGCCTGCTAACGTCGATGTCACGGCGGAGGACAAGGCTCGGATCGCCGAGGGTGGGTTCTTCAACCAGAGCTGACCCGGCCACGACTCCATGTGTGGATCTGATCAACAGTGGTTGGCGACAGGTGACGAGCGGCAGGCCCGAGGGATCGGGACCGGGGAGAGGGAAACGCGATGGACATCGTGTGGGCGGTGCTCTACTACGCCCTGACCGTCTTCCTGGTGTTCCTGCTCGTGCGGTTGGTGATGGACTGGGTCTTCCAGTTCGCGCGTTCGTGGCGGCCGGGCAAGGCCATGGTCCTGGTCCTGGAGGCCACGTACACTGTCACGGATCCGCCGCTCAAGCTTCTTCGGCGGCTGATTCCGCCGTTGCGTTTCGGGGGCGTGGCGCTCGACCTGTCCTTCTTCGTACTGATGATCATTGTGTATGTCCTGATCTCGCTTGTGCACCCCTAGTCGTAGGTGAGCGATGCGACAGGATGCCGGTGTGCCGACGATCACGTTGAGGTGAAGAGATGCCATTGACCCCCGAGGACGTTCGGAACAAGCAGTTCACGACCGTCCGCCTGCGTGAAGGCTATGACGAGGACGAGGTCGATGCCTTCCTCGACGAGGTCGAGGCGGAGCTGACCCGCCTCCTCCGGGAGAACGAGGACCTGCGCGCCAAGCTGGCCGCCGCGACTCGTGCCGCCGCGCAGAACCAGGCCAACCTGCGCAAGGAACCGCAGCAGGACGCTCCCCGACAGGGCGGCGCTCCGGTGCCCGCCGCCATATCCGGCCCGCCGGTGCCCGGCCAGCAGGGTCCGGGCGGCCCGCAGCAGATGGGCCCCGGTGGCCCGCAGCAGATGGGTCCGGGCGGCCCCCAGCAGCAGATGGGCCCCGGTGGTCCTCAGCAGCAGATGGGCAATCAGCCGCTCGGCCTGCCGGCCGGCTCCCAGCCGCAGCTCCCGGCCGCCGGCGGGCCGCAGCAGCAGATGAACCAGACCATGGGCGGTCAGCAGCAGCTGGTCCAGCCGATGGGCGGTCAGATGCTCCAGCCCATGGGCGGTCCCGGTGGCCCGCAGCAGATGGGCAACCCGATGGGCCAGGGCATGGGCCAGCAGCAGATGCAGCCGATGGGCGGCCCGATGGGCGGCCCGCAGCAGATGGGCGGCCCGATGGGCGCCCCGATGCAGCAGCAGGGTCCCGGTGGCGACAGCGCCGCCCGGGTGCTGGCGCTCGCTCAGCAGACCGCCGACCAGGCGATCTCCGAGGCCCGGTCCGAGGCCAACAAGATCGTCGGCGAGGCGCGCAGCCGTGCCGAGGGCCTGGAGCGCGACGCCCGTGCGAAGGCCGACGCGCTGGAGCGGGACGCGCAGGAGAAGCACCGCGTCGCGATGGGCTCGCTGGAGTCCGCGCGGGCCACGCTGGAGCGCAAGGTCGAGGACCTGCGGGCGTTCGAGCGTGAGTACCGCACGCGTCTGAAGTCGTACCTGGAGACCCAGCTGCGTCAGCTGGAGTCGCAGGCCGACGACTCGCTCGCTCCGCCGCGGATCCCCGCCACCGCGTCGCTGCCGCCGGCGGCCTCGTCGATGGCTCCGGCCGGTGCCGGCTCGATGAGCAGCGGCGCGCCGAGCTTCGGTGGCAACCAGCCGTCCTTCGGCGGCAGCTCGCCGTCGTTCGGCGGGAACAGCTCCTTCGGCGGCGGCTCCTCGGCGCCGAGCTTCGGTGGGCAGTCCAACGGTGGCAACAGCGGTGCGCCGCAGATGCAGCCGGCCGGGATGACCCAGCCGATGGCGGCCGTCCGTCCGCAGCCGCCGCAGCCGATGCAGCAGGCTCCGGCGCCGATGCGGGGCTTCCTGATCGACGAGGACGGCGACAACTGAGGTTGTAGCAGGACCTCCAGGGGCGCCCCCTTTCCGACCTCCGGGTCGGGGAGGGGGCGCTTCTTCGCGTTCGGGGGAGGGGCGCTCCGATCCGCGTCCGGAGCCGGGGGCAGGGCGTGGGGAACGGAAGAACCGCCGCCACCCCCGAGGGGTGACGGCGGTTCTGAGGGCCGGTCAGGCCTTGCGGAGCTGGAAGGCCAGGCCGAGGGACTCGTCGGCGAAGGTCTCGGACTCCCAGTCGGCGGCGCCGGCGGCGAAGTCGGTGGCGAGGACCTCCTCGGCGACGAGCGGGCCGTGCTCGGCGATCGCCTCGGTGGTCTCCTCCGAGGTGGCGCGCCAGCGCAGGACGATGCGGTCGGCGACGTCCAGGCCGGAGTTCTTGCGGGCCTCCTGGATCTGGCGGATGGCGTCGCGGGCGATGCCGAGGCGCTTGAGCTCCGGGGTGATGGCGAGGTCCAGGGCGACGGTGGCGCCGGACTCGTTGGCGACGGCCCAGCCCTCGCGCGGGGTCTCGGTGATGATCACCTCGTCCGGAGAGAGGGTGATCGTCTCGCCGTTCAGCTCGACGGAGGTCTCGCCGCCGGACCGCAGTTCGGCGGCCAGGCGGGCGGCGTCGGTGGCGGCGACCGCCTTGGCGACGTCCTGCACGCCCTTGCCGAAGCGCTTGCCCAGCGCGCGGAAGTTGGCCTTGGCGCTGGTGTCGACCAGCGAGCCGCCGACCTCCGCCAGCGACTCCAGGGTGGAGACGTTGAGCTCCTCGGCGATCTGCGCGCGCAGGTCGGCGGGCAGCTCCTCCCAGCCCTGGGCGGCGACCAGCGCGCGCGACAGCGGCTGACGGGTCTTCACGCCCGACTCCGCGCGGGTCGCGCGGCCCAGCTCGACCAGGCGGCGGACCAGCGCCATGTGCCGGGAGAGCTCGGTGTCGACCAGCGACTCGTCGGCCTCCGGCCAGGTGGCCAGGTGCACCGAGGCAGGGGCGTCCGGGGTGACCGGGACGACCAGGTCCTGCCAGACCCGCTCGGTGATGAACGGGGTGAGCGGGGCCATCAGGCGGGTGACCGTCTCCAGCGCCTCGTGCAGGGTGGCGAGCGCGGCGGCGTCGCCCTGCCAGAAGCGGCGGCGGCCGCGGCGGACGTACCAGTTGGACAGGTCGTCGACGAAGCCGGACAGCAGCTTGCCGGCGCGCTGGGTGTCGTACGCCTCGTAGGCCGCGTCGACCTCGCGGACCAGGGCGTTCAGCTCGGAGAGCACCCAGCGGTCCAGCTGCGGGCGGTCGGCCGGGGCCGGGTCGCCCGCCGAGGGGGCCCAGTTCGAGGTGCGGGCGTACAGGGCCTGGAAGGCGACGGTGTTCCAGTAGGTGAGGAGGGTCTTGCGGACCACCTCCTGGATGGTGCCGTGGCCGACCCGGCGGGCCGACCAGGGCGAGCCGCCGGCGGCCATGAACCAGCGGACGGCGTCGGCGCCGTGCTGGTCCATCAGCGGGATCGGCTGGAGGATGTTGCCCAGGTGCTTGGACATCTTGCGGCCGTCCTCGGCCAGGATGTGGCCCAGGCAGACGACGTTCTCGTAGCTGCTCCGGTCGAACACCAGGGTGCCGACCGCCATCAGCGTGTAGAACCAGCCGCGGGTCTGGTCGATCGCCTCGGAGATGAACTGCGCTGGGTAGCGCTTCTCGAACAGCTCCTTGTTCTGGTACGGGTAGCCGTACTGGGCGAAGGGCATCGAGCCCGAGTCGTACCAGGCGTCGATGACCTCGGGCACCCGGGTGGCGGTGCCGCCGCAGTCGCGGCAGGCGAAGGTCACCGCGTCGATGTACGGGCGGTGCGGGTCGAGGTCGCTCTGGTCGGTGCCGGTGAGCTCGGACAGCTCGGCGAGCGAGCCGACGCAGGTGAGGTGGCCCTCCTCGCAGCGCCAGATCGGCAGCGGGGTGCCCCAGTAGCGGTTGCGGCTGAGCGCCCAGTCGATGTTGTTGTTCAGCCAGTCGCCGAAGCGGCCGTGCTTGACCGTCTCCGGGAACCAGTTGGTGGCCTCGTTCTCGCGGATCATCGCGTCCTTGACGGCGGTGGTCCGGATGTACCAGGACGGCTGCGCGTAGTAGAGCAGCGCGGTGTGGCAGCGCCAGCAGTGCGGGTAGCTGTGCTCGTACGGCAGGTGGCGGAAGAGCAGGCCGCGCTCCTTGAGGTCCGCGACCAGGGCCTCGTCGGCCTTCTTGAAGAACTGGCCGCCGACCAGCGGGACGTCGGGGGCGAAGGTGCCGTCGCCGAGCACCGGGTTGACCACCGGCAGGCCGTACCTGCGGCAGGTCGCGAGGTCGTCCGCGCCGAAGGCGGGGGACTGGTGGACGATGCCGGTGCCGTCCTCGGTGGTGACGTAGTCGGCGGTGAGGACGTAGTGGGCGTTCTCGATCTCGACCAGGTCGAAGGGGCGGCGGTAGGCCCAGCGCTCCATCTCGGCGCCGGTGAAGGACTCGCCGGTGGTCTCCCAGCCCTCGCCGAGGGCCTTGGCGACCAGCGGCTCGGCCACGACGAGCTTCTCGTCGCCGTCGGTGGCCACCACGTAGGTGACCTCCGGGTGGACGGCGGCGGCGGTGTTGGAGACCAGGGTCCAGGGGGTGGTGGTCCAGACCAGCAGGGAGGCCTGGCCGGCCAGCGGGCCGCTGGTCAGCGGGAAGCGCACGAAGACCGAGGGGTCGACCACGGTCTCGTAGCCCTGGGCCAGCTCGTGGTCCGACAGGCCGGTGCCGCAGCGCGGGCACCAGGGGGCGACCCGGTGGTCCTGGACCAGCAGGCCCTTGTCGAAGATCTGCCGGAGCGACCACCACACGGACTGGACGTAGGACGGGTCCATCGTCCGGTAGGCCTCGTCGAGGTCGACCCAGTAGCCCATGCGGGTGGTCAGCTCGGTGAAGGCGTCGGTGTGGCGGGTGACCGACTCGCGGCACTTGGCGTTGAACTCGGCGATGCCGTACGCCTCGATGTCCTGCTTGCCGGAGAAGCCCAGTTCCTTCTCGACGGCGAGCTCGACCGGCAGGCCGTGGCAGTCCCAGCCGGCCTTGCGGGCGACGTGGTAGCCCTTCATGGTCCGGTAGCGCGGGAAGACGTCCTTGAAGACGCGGGCCTCGATGTGGTGGGCGCCGGGCATGCCGTTGGCGGTGGGCGGGCCCTCGTAGAACACCCACTCGGGGCGGCCCTCGGACTGCTCCAGGCTGCGCTGGAAGATCTTGTTGTCCTGCCAGAAGGACAGGATCCCGTGCTCCAGGGCGGGCAGGTCCACCTGCGCGGGAACGGCGCGGTAGAGCGGGGCCGCGCTCGGCGCGTCGTCGGAAGGGTCGTGGTGGGTGACGGGTCGGGAGCTCATCGCGGGCGTCTACCTCCGGCGGATGCTGGGACTGGATCCTCCGGAGGGACGAGACGGACCGGCCGCCCCGCGGTACCACCCTCCTTGGCCGCGGTACTGCGTTCGCGGCCCTCTTGTTTGGGCTTGCTGCCGGGTCTAGTGGGCCGCCGCGCTCGCTGCGCGGTGGCCGTTCTTCCGGCGGCTCCGGGGTGATCTTCCCGTCGTGCACGCCCCCGGGCTCACACCGTCCCCGGGTCGCTGGTGGCTGCGTACGTCGGTACTCGTCCCATCTGCGCCTTGCAGGGCAAGTGTATCGGCCGGGTGAGCCGGTTTGTCCAAAGCGTTTCGGGCGGGCGCTCCGGGGGCCTTCGGAGGGGGTGGTTAGGAAGGGGTGATCTGGGCACAAATCTCTGAGCGCACGGGGCGTGACGGTTGGGGCGGCTGCCTGGGTGGGAACGTTATGGGGCGTCGGTATGTCATGTTGTGACCGGTTTTGATCAGGATTATCGTTCCGGCACTGGAGGCCGCCGGGAACCGGCGGCTCGATTCGTTCGTAGATGGGGTCGAAAGCCATGGCTGAGAAGGGAACCGGCGCGGGCACCGCCACCAAGCGGGCACGCAAGGCCGTGGCGGTCGATCCAGGGGAGGGGACCGTGACCACTACCGCACCGAAGACCAGCACCGACACCGTCACCGTGCCGCGGGGCGCCGAGTCCGTGGACCCGGCCACGCTGCCGGTGCGGCCCGGCGAGGAGGCGTGGACCGCCGAGGAGGTCCACGAGCTCCACGACGAGCTGATCAGCGAGCTGGAGCGGCTCCGCAACGAGATCGACGCCGCCGAGGCGGCCATCTCCGGCCTGATGCGCGACTCCAACGACGGAGCCGGCGACGACCAGGTGGACGCCGGTACGAAGAACATCTCGCGGGAGAGCGAGCTGGCGCTGGCCAACAACGCGCGGGACAGCCTGGCCCAGACCGAGCGCGCGCTGGAGCGGCTGGAGGGCGTCGGCTTCGGCACCTGCGAGTCCTGCGGACAGGCCATCGGCAAGGCCCGGATGCAGGCCTTCCCGCGGGCGACGCTCTGCGTGCAGTGCAAGGCCAAGCAGGAGCGCCGCTGAACCGGGTGACCGGAGCGACGTGGGGGGTCGGGCTTGCCGTACGCTCGACCCCGTAACGTCGCCTGAGTAACGTCGTCTGACGCGTCCACGGACGCGGGCAGGCCGTCACCGGCCCACCACCCTCCCCCTGCGGCGCAGCGGGGGAGCTCCACCGGCAGCGGAGCGGATCATCAGTACGCAAGGTTCCCCCCAGACCCGGGACGACGCCGTCCCGCCCCCCGCCGATGCCGTGGAGGTGCCCGTGGCCGAACCGGCCGGGTCGGCCGAGCCGACCGAGCCGATCGAGGCGGCGTCCGAGGGCAGCACGGCCGTGGAGAAGCCCAAGGGCCCGCGCCGGGTCGGCGTGCTGCTGGTCGTCGCGGTGCTCGCGTTCCTGATCGACCTCGGCAGCAAGCTGCTGGTGGTCGCCCGGCTGGAGAACCACGCGGCGATCAAGGTGATCGGGGACGTCGTCACCTTCCAGGTGATCCGCAACTCGGGCGCGGCCTTCGGGATGGGGCAGGCGCTGACCGTCGTCTTCACAATGATCGCCTCGGCCGTCATCGTGGTGATCTGGCGGATCGCCCGGCGGCTCTACAGCCTGCCCTGGGCGCTCGCGCTCGGACTGCTGCTCGGCGGGGCGCTCGGCAACCTCACCGACCGGCTGTTCCGCTCGCCGGGCGTCTTCCGGGGGCACGTGGTGGACTTCATCTCCGTCCAGCACTTCGCGGTCTTCAACCTCGCGGACTCGGCGATCGTCTGCGGCGGGATCCTGGTGGTGCTGCTCTCCTTCCGGGGCAGCAACCCGGACGGGACCGTTCACCAGCAGGCCGAGAAGGCCGGGAAGCCGGAGTAGGCCGCCCGGCGGGGCCGTCCCCCCGGGTCGTCCGCCCGGTCGACCGGCGGCGGGGGCGGGTCGCGTTTCCGGCATACTCGTACGGGTGAGTACCGCAGCGCAGATCCGCAGCCTCCCCGTTCCCGACGGCCTGGAGGGCGAGCGTCTCGACGCCGCCCTGGCCCGGATGTTCGGCTTCTCCCGGACCAAGGCCGCCGAGCTGGCCGCCGACGGCAAGGTGACGCTCGACGGCGCCATGGCCGGCAAGTCGGACCGGGTGACCGCCGGATCCTGGCTGGAGGTCGAGATCCCGGCCCCCGCCGCGCCGGTGCGGATCGTCGCCGAGCCGGTCGAGGGCATGCGGATCGTCCACGAGGACGAGGACATCGTGCTGGTCGACAAGCCGATCGGCGTCGCCGCGCACCCCAGCCCGGGCTGGACCGGCCCCACCGTGATCGGCGGGCTGGCCGCGGCCGGGTACCGGATCTCCACCTCGGGCGCCGCCGAGCGCCAGGGCATCGTGCACCGGCTGGACGTCGGCACCTCGGGGCTGATGGTGGTCGCCAAGTCCGAGCGCGCGTACACCGACCTCAAGCGGCAGTTCCACGACCGGATCACCGAGAAGCGCTACCACACGCTGGTGCAGGGCCACCCGGACCCGCTGAGCGGGACGGTGGACGCGCCGATCGGGCGCCACCCCAGCTCGGACTGGAAGTGGGCCGTCACCCGGGACGGCAAGCCGTCCGTCACCCACTACGACCTGATCGAGGCCTACCGGGCCGCGTCGCTGATGGCGATCAAGCTGGAGACCGGGCGCACCCACCAGATCCGCGTCCACATGTCCGCGCTGCGCCACCCCTGCGTGGGCGACCTCACGTACGGCGCCGACCCGACGCTGGCCAAGCGGCTGGGGCTGACCCGGCAGTGGCTGCACGCGGTGTCGCTCGGCTTCGAGCACCCGGCGGACGGGCAGTGGGTCGAGTTCTCCAGCGAGTACCCGGCGGACCTGCGGAAGGCGCTGGACATCATCGCGGCGGAGAGCTGAGGTGCCCCTCGCGGTGATCCGGGCCGCCGAGGACGAGGCGGACCTGGAGCTGGTCCGGGCGGTCCGGCACGAGGTGTTCGTCGTCGAGCAGAACGTGCCGCAGGAGCTGGAGTACGACGAGTACGACGCGACCTCGGTGCACCTGCTGGCCGTCGGGCCCGACGGGGCCGGGCTGGGGACCGGGCGGCTGATCTTCGGTGAGCAGGCGCTGAAGCTGACCGGCGGCATCGGGGGGCGGGTGCTGCTCGGGCGGCTCGCGGTCGTCGCGGCGGCCCGGGGGACCGGGCTCGGGGCGGACCTCGTCCGGGCGATCGAGGCGGCTGCGGCCGAGCGCGGGGCCGTGGAGGTCGAGCTGCACGCCCAGGTGCAGGCGCTCGGGTTCTACGAGCGGCTCGGGTACGTGGCCGAGGGGCCGGTGTACGACGACGCGGGGATACCGCACCGGACGATGACGCGGGTGCTGTAGGTGTACCGGGTGGCGGGCCGCCGGTCGTGGGCCCGCCGTCCTCTGCCCCCGTGCCCCCGTCCGGGGCGCGGGGGTCTTCGTTCCGGGCCCGTGGGGCGGTGGCTTTATCGGACCCCTACTCGCACGGCGGATACGATCAACGGCCATGGAGTTCGGTGGGGCATGGCGTCGCTGGCGCGCCCGGGGCACGACGGTCAGACGCAGGGTGCTGGCGGGGGCGGTGGCCCTGGTGGCGGTGGCCGCGGGCGGTACCGCGACGATGGCGTCCGGCGGTGAGCGGGCGGTCCACCAGGAGGACCGTTTCCTCAGCATGCCGGAGACGCCCGGCAGCACCCAGCGGATCCAGCTGGACACCTCGTTCTTCACCACCCCCGGCGGCGGTCCGCGCCCGGCGGTGCTGCTGGCGCACGGCTTCGGCGGCTCCAAGGAGGGCGAGCGGGAGCGGGCCGAGCAGCTGGCCCGGCAGGGGTACGCGGTGCTGACCTGGTCGGCGCGCGGCTTCGGGCACTCGGGCGGCAGGATCGGGCTGAACGCGCCGGACCGCGAGGTCGAGGACGTCAAGCACCTGGTGGACTGGCTGGCCCAGCGGCCCGAGGTGCTGCTGGACGCGCCCGGCGACCCGAAGGTCGGCATCACCGGTGCCTCGTACGGCGGGGCGGTCTCGCTGCTGGCCTCCGCGTACGACCCCCGGATCGACGCGGTGGCCACCCAGATCACCTGGTGGAACCTGGCCGACGCGCTGTTCCCCCAGGGCGTGCGGGGCTCGGGCGCGGCCGACGGCGTGTTCAAGAAGCTGTGGGCCGGGATCTTCTTCACCACCGGCTCGGCCGGCGACCTCGGGCCCTCGGGCGGGGCGCCGAGGGAGGGCGGCGCCACCAAGCCGCGGGCGGGCGGTGCCCCGGTGGGCGGTGCCCCGGCGGACGGTGCCCCGGCGGACGGTGCTCAGGTGGGCGGTGCCCCGGCGGACGGCGCCCCGGTCGGCTGCGGGCGGTTCCTGGAATCGCTTTGCCAGATGTACGACCGGGTCGCCACCGCCGGGCACGCCGACCCGGAGGCCGTCGCGCTGCTGGACCGCTCCAGCCCGTCCTCGGTGGCGGAGCGGCTCACGAAGCCCACGCTCGTCGTGCAGGGGCAGCAGGACTCGCTGTTCCCGCTGGACCAGGGGGACGAGATCGCCCGGGCGGTGGCCGCCAACGGCGCGCCGGTCGCGGTGGACTGGTTCGCGGGCGGCCACGACGGCGGGACGGACACCAGCGCCCGGGTCGACGACCGGGTGACGGCCTGGTTCGACCACCACCTCAAGGGCCGGGCGAACGACACCGGGCCCGCCTTCCGGGTCACCCGCACCGGCGGGGTCGACTCCACCGGCTTCCAGGCCGTCCTGCGCGGGGCCACCGCCGACCGGTACCCCGGGCTGGGCGGGACGGACTCGCGCACCGTCGAGCTGACGGGCGGGGAGAAGACGATCGCCAACCCGCCCGGCGGCGCGCCGCCCGGGATCTCGACGCTGCCGGGCGTCGGCGCGCTCAGCCAGGCGGCCTCGCTGGGCGCGGGGCTGTCACTGGACTTCCCCGGGCAGAACGCCGCCTTCGACTCGGCGCCGCTGGACACGCCGCTGCACCTGACCGGGCAGCCGACCGTCCCGGTGCGGGTACGGGCGGACCGGCCGGACGCGGTGCTCTTC
Source organism: Kitasatospora sp. NPDC034533 (assembly GCF_055575155.1). NCBI lineage: Bacteria > Bacillati > Actinomycetota > Actinomycetes > Kitasatosporales > Streptomycetaceae > Kitasatospora > Kitasatospora sp. NPDC034533. The sequence goes on along the minus strand of NZ_JBVITE010000007.1, from coordinate 62,760 downwards.
GCGAAGCTGTACGACGTCGGCCCGGACGGCAAGGAGGTGCTGCCGCAGCAGCTCGCCGCCCCGCTGCGGGTCACCGGCGCCGACGCCGGGCAGACCGTCACGGTGGCGCTGCCGGCCGTGGACCACACCTTCCCGGCCGGGCACCGGCTGCGGCTGGTGCTGGCGAGCACCGACCTGGCGTACGCCTCGCCCTCCGAGCCGGCCACCTACCGGATCGCTCCGGCCGGGGCGCTCACCGCGCCGACCGTCGAACAGCTGGTCACCGAGGCGGCGCCGCTGCCCTCGCGGACCTGGGTGCTGCCGCTGGTGGCCGTGGTGGTGGCCGTCGCGCTGCTGCTGGTGCCCCGGCTGCGGCGCCGCCCGGCGGCCTCCGGGCCCGGATTCGACCCGGAGCTGGCCGCGGTGCCGCTGCTGATCAGCGGCCTGAGCAAGCGCTACAAGGGCTCCCAGGACCGTTACGCGGTCAGGGAGTTGGGCTTCCGGGTGGAGCAGGGGCAGGTGCTCGGACTGCTCGGGCCGAACGGCGCGGGCAAGACCACCACGCTGCGGATGCTGATGGGACTGATCCGGCCGGACGCCGGGGAGATCCGGATCTTCGGGCACCTGGTGCGGCCCGGCGCGCCGGTGCTGTCACGGGTCGGGGCGTTCGTGGAGGGCGCCGGCTTCCTGCCGCACCTCACCGGGCGGGCCAACCTGCGGCTGTACTGGCAGGCGACCGGCCGCCCGGAGGCCGACGCGCGCTTCGACGAGGCGCTGGCCATCGCCGGACTCGGCGAGGCGCTGGACCGCGCTGTGCGGACGTACTCGCAGGGCATGCGGCAGCGGCTGGCGATCGCCCAGGCGATGCTGGGGATGCCGGACCTGCTGATCCTCGACGAGCCGACCAACGGGCTGGACCCGCCGCAGATCCGCGAGATGCGCGAGGTGATGATCCGCTACGCGGCCGGCGGGCGGACCGTGATCGTCTCCAGCCACCTGCTGTCCGAGGTCGAGCAGAGCTGCACCGACCTGGTGGTGATGGACCGCGGGCAGCTGGTCACGGCCGGCCCGGTCGGGGACATCGTGGGCGCCGGCGAGCTGCTGATGATCGGCATCGCCGGCCCGTACGACCCCGCGCCGGTGGCCGGGAAGGTGGCCGCGCTGGCCGGGGTCGGCTCGGCGCAGGCCGTCGAGGGCGGACTGCTGGTGCGCCTGGACGGGCTGACGGCCCGCGAGCTGCTGGCCGAACTGGTGCGGCTGGAAGTGCCGGTGGAGAGCGCCGGGCCGCAGCGGCGGCTGGAGGACGCGTTCCTGTCGTTGATCGGAGGTGGAGCGTGAGCGTCGTTCCTGCGGACCGCGCCGAGGCGGGGCACGAGGACCGGACGGAGGCGGCGGACCACGCGGCCGGGTACCGGGCGAGCCGGACGCTGCCGCTGCGGGTGGAGGCGGTGCGCCAGCTGCGCCGGCGCCGCACGATGGTGATCGGCGGGGTGCTGGCCGCCATGCCGTTCGTGCTGCTGGCCGCGTTCGAGATCGGCGGTACCCCGGGCCGTCCGGACCGCACCAGCTTCATCGAGCTGGCCACCGCCTCGGGGGCCAACTTCGCCGTCACCATGCTGTTCGTCGGCACCGGCTTCATGCTGGTCATCCCGGTCGCGCTGTTCTGCGGGGACACCGTCGCCTCCGAGGCCAGCTGGTCCTCGCTGCGCTACCTGCTGGCCGCGCCGGTGCCCAGGGCGCGGCTGCTGGCCCGCAAGTTCGCCGTCGGGTTGGCGTTCTCGGCGGTGGCGGTGGTGATGCTGCCCGCGATCGGGCTGGCCGTCGGCACGGCCGCGTACGGCTGGGGGGACCTCAAGCTGCCCGCCGGGGTCAGCCTGCCGGCCGGGGAGGCCCTGCCCCGGATCGCCATCGCGGTGGCCTTCGTGTTCCTCAGCGAGGTCGTGATCGCGGCGCTGGCGTTCTGGCTCTCCACGGTGACGGACGCTCCGCTGGGGGCGGTGGGCGGCGCGGTGTTCGCGTCGATCGTCACCGGGGTGCTGGACGTCGTCACCGCGCTGGGCGACCTGCGGCAGTGGCTGCCGGCGCACTGGCAGTACGCCTGGGCGGACGCCCTCCAGCCGCAGCTGGAGTGGGGCGGGATGGTGCAGGGGGTGTCGCTGTCGCTCTCGTACGCGGTGGTGCTGCTGGCGCTGGCGTTCCGGGGCTTCGCGCGCAAGGACGTGGTGTCGTAGGGGCCGGGCGGGCATGCGGGATCATGGGTGGGTAGCTGACCTCCCTGGTGAAGGACCCGAACCGTGGCCCAGATCGTCCTCTTCCACTCCGCCTACGGGCTGCGGCCCGCCGTGCGCGCCGCAGCCGACCGGCTGCGCGCCGCCGGGCACACCGTGCACACGCCGGACCTGTTCGACGGGCGGACCTTCGAGTCCGTCGAGGAGGCCCAGGAGTTCCAGGAGGAGCTCGGCGGCCGTGACGAGCTGCTGCGGCGGGCGGTGACGGCGGCGGCGCCGGTCTCCGAAGGCGGGCTGGTGTACGCCGGCTTCTCGCTCGGCGGCGCGGTGGCGCAGAACCTGGCGCTGGCCGACGAGAAGGCGCGCGGGCTGCTGCTCCTGCACGGCACCTCGGACCTGCGGGAGGACGCGGCCACCGAGATCCCCGTCCAGCTGCACATCGCGGAGCCGGACCCGTTCGAGCCGGAGGACTGGCTGAACGCCTGGTACCTGCGGATGCGGCGGGCCGGGGCGGAGGTGGAGGTGCACCGCTACCGGGGCGCCGGGCACCTGTTCACCGACCCGGAGCTGCCGGACTACGACGCGCGGGCGGCGGAGCGGGCCTGGGCGGCCTCGCTGGACTTCCTGGCGGAGCTGGACGACTGACGCGGTGAGCGTGGACCGCCCGCCCCGCCTGTTCGTACGGGGCCGGGCGGGCGGTCGGGCGGGCGGTGACGCTCGGGGCTACGCCGGCCGGTGCTTGATCATGGCGAACAGGCCGCCCTGCGGGTCGGAGACGACGGTCATCCGGCCCTGCGGCGTGTCGAAGGGCGGGACGAGGACGGTGCCGTTGCGCTTGACCAGGGCGTCCACGGTGGAGTCGACGTCGTCGACCGCGAAGTAGGTCAGCCAGTGCGCCGGGGTGCCGGGCGGGTCGTTGGCGAGCAGCGTGGCACCGCCCACCGGGCGGCCTCCGACGCGCAGCTCCCAGTACTGCTGCGCGCCCTCCACCGGCTCGAACTCGATGCCGAACGCCTCGCCGTAGAAGGCGGCGGCGGCCCCGGCGTCGCTGATGTGCAGCTCGTTCCAGATCACCGCGCCGGGCTCGTTGACGACCTCGGCGCCGAAGAACCCGCCCGGCTGCCAGACGCCGAACACCGCGCCCTGCGGGTCGGCGGCGATCAGCATCCGGCCGAGGTCGCCGACGTCCATGACCGGCGCGACCAGGGTCCCGCCGGCTCCGACGATCGCGTCCTGGGTGGCCTGGGCGTCGGTGGTGGCCAGGTAGCTGGTCCAGGCGGTCGGCGCGGCGGGGTCCATGGCCGGGCCGATGCCGGCCACGGGCTTGCCGTCGAGCTCGCAGACGGCGTAGCCGCCGAACTCGTCCGGGCCCGGCTGTCCCTGCCATCCCAGCAGGTCGCGGTAGAAGTCGAGGGCGGCCAGGTGGTCCCCGGCCATCAGGCCCACCCAACACGGGGTGCCGGTCGCGTAGGGGGAGGTGACTTCGGGCATGATCACCCTTTCTGGTGAGGGGTCTCTGCCGGTCACCCTCCCTTCGCGGGCGGCGGTTCGCCACTCGGGGGAGGTCGGGGTGCGGTCACCGGCCGGGTGCGGCGGGCTGCCGGCGGCGTCCGGGGGGCCGTGGAAGTGGCGTGGTGGTGGACTCCGTCAGCGAATGCTCGACGGGAATTCACACAACTGCCATGTGGCAGTTGTGCCACTTTCCTACTGTCGGTGGCACCCGACCACGCCCCCCGTGGTCAGATCCCGCACAGTGAGGGCCGCATGAACCACCAGGTGGGCGCCGACGCCCCGGACGCCATCGGCATCGTCCAGATCTCCGACCTGCACTTCCGGGACGCCCCCCGGGCCCGGGCGTTCGTCGCCCACGAGCCCGAGGACGGTCTCGCCGCCGTGCTCGCCCACGCGGCGCGGGCGATCGAGGAGTCCGCGGTGGTGATCGCCACCGGGGACCTGGCGGACCTCGGCGAACCCGCCTCGTACGAGCGGCTCGGCGAGGCGCTGGACGCCCTGCCCGTGCCGGTCTACTGCCTCGCGGGCAACCACGACCGCCAGGAGCCGCTCCAGGCCGTGCTGCCGCGCCCCAACGTGCACCTGGAGCCCGCCGTCCAGGTCGGGAACTGGCTGATGCTGCTCCTCGACAGCAACGCCCACGGGCGCGAGGCCTCGGCGGACGGCAGCTACCGGGACCGCGACGACCGGGTGCACAAGGCCTCGCACCCCGGCCTCACCCCGGTCGAGGCGGAGCGCGCCCGCGCGATCCTGGCGGCCACCCGGGCGGACCACGTCTTCCTGTGGCTCCACCAGCCGCCGCTGTCGGAGATGGTCCCGGGCGGCCGGGTCGACGGCGAACTCGCCCGTCTGGTACGGGACTTCCCCAAGATCAGGGCGATCGGGGCGGGCCACCTGCACGGTGACCTCTCCGGTGAGTTCGAAGGGCGCCCGGTCTACGTCTGCCCGTCCACGTTCATGAGCATCGACCCGCCAAACCGGGCCCTGGAGGGCCCCGGCTACCGCACCTACACGCTGCACTCCGACGGCCGGATCGAGACCGAGGTGCACGTCGTGCCCGGCCCGATGACCGACGCCCTGCGCACCGCCTCCATGCCGCCCTTCTTCAGCGAGCTGCTGACGGGGCGGGTCACCGTCGAGGAGCTCTCGGCGCTCAGCGACGCGGAGTTCGAGGAGCGGTACGGCGAGCCCCGGCCGGTGCGGCGGTAGTCGTCCGTCGCCTACACGGTGGGGGAGCGCGGCGGAGCGGGAAGTCGGCTGGTCCGACTTCCCGCTCCGGGCGCGGGCCGTCGAAGTCACTCGATCGGGGGATGGGGGGTGACCACGGTGGCGCCGGGAGCCAGGGCCGCCGCCACCCGGGCGAGGCGGTCCGCCGGCAGGGCGAAGCCCTTGGCCGGGTTGCGCGAGGAGTAGCGGCCGTCGTTGATCCGGTGGCCTTCGGCGGTCGTCGTCCAGTGCGTCGGGCCGTAGCGGTCCTGGCCTTCGAGCAGTGCCACCGCGAGCAGTCCGGGGTTCTCGGCGGCGGTCCGGGCGCGCAGCGCGGCGGCCAGGCGCTCGACGGCCGTGGGGGGCGTGGCCGCGTCGCCGAGCGCGGGGAGGAGGAGAAGCAGGCGGCTGTCGGCATCGGCGGTGCTGCCGCCGCCCGGGCCGCTGTCGGCGGCGCGGGCCAGCTCGGGCCAGGACAGGCCGGGGCCCGTGGAGTGGACGTCGTCCCGCGCGAGCACTTCGGCGCGGTCCCAGTCGGGGTGGTGGAGGAGGTAGTCGATGCCCGGGGCCTCCTCGTCGTTGCGGTAGACGACGTAGAGGCGACCGGCGGTGACCGGCACGGTGAACGTGGGCCAGTCGGCGCGTTCGGACAGCCGACGGTGGAACTCGTTCGCGGCGTCCTGGTGCGCGCCGAACAGGAGCTTCCTGGCTCCCGCGTTCCGCGCGCAGGAGCAGAGGTGCCCCAGCCAGAAGAGGGGGTCGTCGAGCACCTCGGGGAGATGGGCGAGAGGCCCGCCGTCGTAGCCGGGGAGCCGGTCCGAGTGCGTGTCCGCGCTGTTCGTCACGGGCCCATCATGCCGCCGCCCGGAGGCAGCCGGAGCCGCCCGGCGGACGCGGAGGCCGGGCGGGCGGCCTCACGGACGTCCGCGCCGTTGAGGGTGGTCCGCCGGGCCCCGCCGTCCGTGCGCCGGGGGCTGCCGGGCACCATGGAGTCCATGCGCTCCGACCACTACGCGCCGACGACCACCCTCGCCGGCCTCCTCCAGCGCGGCCGGGGCCAGGGCGCGCTGATCGCCGCCGAGGACCGCTCGTCGGTCGCCGGCCTGGTCTACGGCTGCATCCGCTGGGACTGGCGCTGGGACCGGCACGCCGACTCCCGGCACCTCTACCTCGCCCGGCTGGTCCGGGACCTCCGGCTCCCGCTCGGGCCCGTGACCGAGATGCTGGACGGCGACGAGGAGACCCGCGACCGGGCCGCCACCGTGCTCGACCTGCTGGCGCTCCGTGACCCGGAGCACGTCCGGGGGACGCTGAAGGCCACACCGGGCCCGGAGGGCGAACCGCCCGCCGAGCAGGACCTCCCCACCCTCCTCGCCGCACTCGAACACCACTGGGCGACCCAGACCTGGCGCGGCCCGGCCGCCCTCGCGCGCGGCCTCGCCCGGTTCGGCCCGGAGGCCGCCGGAGGCGCCTCCCTGCTGCGCCGCTTCTGGCTCGCCACCCCCCGCTCCTCCGAGCGCCCCGCCTACCTGGAGGCGCTCGCGGCGATCGGAGCCCCCGGCACGGCCGAGGCGTACGTCGAGTCGCTCTGGGACTGCGAACCGCGGGCCCGGCTCCTCGCCGTCGAGCACGCCCCCGACCGCCCCGGCGCGCTGCGCCGGATCGCCGAGCTCCGCGACGACCCGATCGAGGAACCCGGGGTCCGGGCGGCCGCCGGGGCGCGACTCGCCGGGCCGGCCTGGGGAGCCGTCGGCCACGCGAGGGAAGCCGCCCGAAGGGGGCTAGAGTAGACGGGTGAACGTGTGAGTGATGGTCCGGACCCCGAGAGGCGCTCCGGGCCACAGCCATTTCCAGGGTCGTTCCCCCCTGTGACCCGCACGTTCGCCGGCCCGCCAGACCAGCACCAGAGCCTCCGGAGGCCCCGCCTTGAGCGACCAGCCGTTCGCGCATCTGCACGTCCACACCGAGTACTCGATGCTGGACGGTGCCGCCCGGCTGAAGCAGCTGTTCAAGGAGGTCGAGCGCCTCGGCCAGACGCATGTCGCCATGACCGACCACGGCAACATGTACGGCGCCGCCGAGTTCCACAAGCAGGCCACCGCCGCGGGCATCACCCCCGTCATCGGCATCGAGGCGTACGTCGCCCCGGAGTCCCGCTCGAACACCAAGCGCATCCTGTGGGGCCAGCCGCACCAGAAGCGGGACGACGTCTCCGCGTCCGGCGCGTACACCCACAAGACCATCTGGGCCCGCAACAAGGAGGGCCTGCACAACCTCTTCAAGCTGACCTCGCGCTCCTACTCCGAGGGCTGGCTGGTGAAGTGGCCCCGGATGGACAAGGAGCTGATCTCCGAGCTGTCCGGCGGCCTGATGGCCACCACCGGCTGCCCCTCCGGCGAGGTGCAGACCAGGCTGCGCCTCGGTCAGTTCGACGAGGCGCTGAAGTCCGCCGCCGACTACCAGGACATCTTCGGCAAGGAGAACTACTTCCTGGAGCTGATGGACCACGGCCTCGACATCGAGAAGCGGGTCCGCGACGGGCTGCTGGAGATCAGCAAGAAGCTGGGCATCCCCCCGGTCGTCACCAACGACTCGCACTACACCACCGAGGCCGACGCCGGCGCCCACGACCTCCTGCTGTGCGTCCAGACCGGCAAGAACCTCTCCGACCCGGACCGCTTCCGCTTCGACGGCACCGGCTACTACATCAAGTCCGCCGCCGAGATGTACGCGCTGGACTCCTCGGACGCCTGGCAGGAGGGCTGCCGCAACAGCCAGCTCCTGGTGGCCTCCCGGGTCGACACCGAGGGCATGTTCAAGTTCAAGAACCTGATGCCCCGCTTCCCGATCCCGGAGGGCTTCGAGTCCGAGGCGGACTTCTTCAAGTCCAAGGTCTGGGAGGGCATGGACTGGCGCTTCCCGAACGGGTACGACGAGGAGCACAAGAAGCTCGCCGAGTACGAGATGGACACCATCATCCAGATGGGGTTCCCGGCGTACTTCCTCGTGGTCGCCGACTTCATCATGTGGGCCAAGAGCCAGGGCATCGCGGTGGGCCCCGGCCGTGGTTCGGCGGCCGGCTCGCTGGTCGCCTACGCGATGGGCATCACCGACCTCGACCCCATCCCGCACGGCCTGATCTTCGAGCGCTTCCTCAACCCCGAGCGCATCTCCATGCCCGACGTCGACATCGACTTCGACGAGCGCCGGCGCGGCGACGTGATCCGCTACGTGACGGAGAAGTGGGGCTCCGACAAGGTCGCCATGATCGTCACGTACGGCACCATCAAGGCGAAGGCCGCCATCAAGGACTCCTCGCGGGTCCTCGGCTACCCGTACGCGATGGGCGACCGGATCACCAAGGCGATGCCGCCGGACGTCATGGGCAAGGGCATCCCGCTGTCCGGCATCACCGACCCCTCGCACCCGCGCTACAGCGAGGCCGGCGAGATCCGCAGCCTGTACGAGAGCGACCCGGACGTCAAGAAGGTCATCGACACCGCGCGCGGCATCGAGGGCCTGATCCGCCAGCCCGGCGTGCACGCGGCCGGCGTCATCATGTCCGCCGAGCCGCTGACCGACCACATCCCGGTCTGGACCCGGCACACCGACGGCGTCACCATCACGCAGTTCGACTACCCGACCTGTGAGGGCCTCGGCCTTCTCAAGATGGACTTCCTCGGCCTGCGCAACCTGACGATCATGGACGACGCCGTCAAGGCGATCGAGAAGAACAAGGGCATCAAGATCAACCTGCTTGATCTGCCCCTGGACGACAAGCCGACCTACGAACTCCTCGCCCGCGGCGACACGCTCGGCGTCTTCCAGCTCGACGGCGGCCCCATGCGCTCGCTGCTGCGGCTGATGAAGCCCGACAACTTCGAGGACATCTCCGCCGTCCTGGCGCTGTACCGCCCGGGCCCGATGGGCGTCAACTCCCACACCAACTACGCGCTGCGCAAGAACGGGCAGCAGGAGATCACCCCGATCCACCCGGAGCTGGAGAAGCCCCTGGAGGAGGTGCTCCGGCCGACGTACGGCCTGATCGTCTACCAGGAGCAGGTGCAGAAGGCCGCGCAGATCCTGGCCGGCTACTCGCTCGGCCAGGCGGACCTGCTGCGCCGCGCCATGGGCAAGAAGAAGAAGGAGATCCTGGAGGCGGAGTTCGTCCCCTTCCAGAAGGGCTGCCGCGAGCGCGGCTACTCCGACGAGGCCATCCAGGCCGTGTGGGACGTCCTGGTCCCCTTCTCCGGGTACGCGTTCAACAAAGCGCACACCGCCGGGTACGGGCTGGTCTCGTACTGGACGGCGTACCTCAAGGCGAACTACCCGGCCGAGTACATGTCCGGGCTGCTCACCTCCGTCAAGGATGACAAGGACAAGTCCGCGGTCTACCTCAACGAGTGCCGCAAGATGGGCATCCAGGTGCTGCCGCCGGACGTCAACGAGTCGGACTCGGACTTCACCCCGCACGGTGACACCCTGGTCCGCTTCGGCCTCACCGCCATCCGCAACGTCGGCGGGCCGGTGGTCGAGTCGATGATCCGGACCCGGAAGGCGAAGGGGAAGTTCGCCTCGTTCCCGGACTTCCTGGACAAGGTGGAGTCGGTGGTCTGCAACAAGCGGACCGTCGAATCGCTGATCAAGGCCGGCGCCTTCGACTCGCTCGGGCACACCCGCAAGGGGCTCAGCGCGCAGTTCGAGCCGATGATCGACAACGTCGTCGGGGTGAAGCGCAAGGAGGCCGAGGGGCAGTTCGACCTCTTCGGCGGCGACGCCACCACGGACGAACCGAGCTTCGGGCTGGACGTCGTGTTCTCCGAGGAGGAGTGGGAGAAGTCCTTCCTGCTCGCCCAGGAGCGGGAGATGCTCGGCCTGTACGTCTCCTCGCACCCGCTGCACGGCATCGAGCACGTGCTCGCCGACAAGGCGGACTGCGCGGTCGCCGACCTCGCGGACCGGCCGGACGGGACGATCGTCACCATCGGCGGCATCATCTCGGGCCTCCAGCGGAAGATGACCAAGCAGGGCAACGCCTGGGCGATCGCGACCGTCGAGGACCTGGCGGGCTCGATCGACTGCATGTTCTTCCCGGCCAGCTACCAGCTGGTGTCCTCGCAACTGGTCGAGGACGCGATCGTGTTCGTGCGCGGCAAGCTGGACAAGCGGGAGGACGTGCCGCGGCTGATGGGGATGGAGCTCTCCGTCCCCGACCTGTCCAACGCGCACGCCGAGGCGCCGATCACCATCAACATCCCGAGCGGGAAGGTCACCCCGCCGCTGGTGGCCCGGCTCGGCGAGGTGCTGGGGAGCCACCGGGGGACCACCGAGGTGCGGGTGCGGCTGGAGAGCCGCAACAAGACGACGGTGCTGCGGCTGGACCGGCACCGGGTCAAGTCGGACCCGGCGCTGTTCGGGGACCTGAAGCAGCTGCTCGGGCCGAGCTGCCTGGTGGTGTAGCGCCGCCGCTGCGGGGCCTTCGAGGGCCCGGGGTGCCGCCACGGCGCCCCGGGCCCCTCGCGTCGTCGGGGGCCGCCGCGCTCGCGCGCGGGTGCCGACGCCCGTCCTCGGACGCCGGTGCCCGGTGCTCAGGCGCCGCTGCCCAGGCCCGGCGGGACCGCCGAGTGCAGCGCCGAGACGAAGGCCGAGATGGCCGGGTGGGAGCCGGCGCCGGCGCGGAAGGCCGCGCGGGTGCGGCGGTACATCGGCAGGCGGGTGAGGACGACGCCGGGCGGGGGAGCGGCCGCGCCCAGGTGGGGGACCAGGGCGACGCCCTGGCCGGTGGCGACCAGGGCCAGCACGGTGGTGAAGTCGTCGATCTGGTGCCGGACCCGGGGCGCGAAGCCCGCCGCCTCGCAGGCGCGGACGGCCATGGTGTGGCAGAGGGTGCCGGGCGGCGACATGATCCACGGCGCTTCGCGCTGCTCGGCGAGGGCACCGGGGGCGCGGGCGGCCAGGTACATCGGCTCGGTGAAGACCGGGCGGGTCACCGCCAGGCCGGGCTCCGGGTCGGTCGGGACGAGGTCGTACTCGTGCACCAGCGCCACGTCCAGCTCGCCCGCCCGCAGCGCCGCGCCGACGGCGGCCGGGTCCACCTCGGTGACCATCGGCTCCAGCCCGGGGTGCCAGCCGGCCAGCTCCGCGAGCACCGCGGGGATGATCGCGCGGGCCGCCGACGGGTAGGTGCCGATCCGCAGCGGACCGGCCAACCCGCGCTTGGTGTGGGCGAGTTCGGCGCCCGCCTGCTCCAGCAGGGCGAGCACCGCCTCGGCGTGCCGGACCAGTCCCAGCCCGGCCGGGGTGAGGGTGACCCGACGCCCGGTGCGCTCCAGCAGCGGGACGCCCGCCTCCTTCTCCAGGACGGACAGCTGCTGGGAGACCGCCGAGGGGCTGAAGGAGAGCGCCTCGGCGACGGCCGCGATGGTGCCGAGGTGGGCGAGTTCGCGCAACAGGCGCAGGCGTCGGACGTCCAGCATCAGCCCAGGTTAGGCCCTTCCCGTGGGATCGGAGCCACCGAGCATCGGCTCAGCTTACGAGAAGCGTCGGAAATGTGAACTGGACCTGGGTGATCGATCGGCCGCAGGATCGTCGGCATGGAACTGAAGGGCATCTACGTCCCCCTGATCACCCCGTTCGCCGCCGACGGCTCGGTCGCCCTGGACGCGCTGGAGAAGCTCGCCCACGAGGTGCTGGACGCCGGGGCGGCCGGACTGTGCGCCCTGGGCACCACCGGCGAGCCGGCCGCGCTGACGGCCGAGGAGAAGGACGCGGTGCTGGACGTCGCCGCGGCCGCCTGCGCCGCGCGCGGGGCCCAGCTGCTGGTCGGCGCCTCCGGCGGGGACACCCGGGCCGTCGGCGAGGCGCTGGCCGCGCTCGGCGCGAAGGTGCCGGGGGCGGCGGCGCTGGTCACCACCCCGTCCTTCGTCCGGGCCGGGGAGGCCGGGACGGTCGCGCACTTCCGGGCACTGGCCGCCGGCAGCCCGCTGCCGCTGGTCGTCTACCACATCCCGTACCGCACCGGGCAGCAGCTCTCCACCGCCGCGCTGCGCGAACTCGCCGCGATCGACGGCGTGGTGGGCGTCAAGTACGCGACCGGCGGGTTCGACCAGACGGCCGCCGAGCTGCTCGCCGACGCCCCCGAGGGCTTCGCGTTCCTCACCGGCGAGGACGCCTACCTGTCGCCGATGCTGGCGCTCGGCGCGGCCGGCGGCATCCTCGCCTCCTCGCACCTGGCGACCGCCCGGTTCGTGGAGCTGGCCGAGGCCTGGCAGGCCGGGGACGTGGCGCGGGCCCGGGCGCTCGGGCACCGGCTGACCGGCCTGGCGCTGTCCGCCTTCACGGCGCCGAACCCGTCGGTGACCAAGGGCGTGCTGCACGCCCAGGGCCGCATCCCCACCCCGGACGTACGGCTGCCGCTGCTGCCGGCCGGGGAGGCGGAGGTCCGCGCCGCACTGGCCCTCGCCAGTGGTCTGGACCGGTAGGGCGCGTCCCGGGAGCGCTCTCACAGCGTGGAACACCAGGTCGCCCCACCCGCGTGACAAGGCATGATGGGCAGAGTGCGGCTGTGAACAGCACCATTCAGAGGAGTAGTCGGAGATGAAGATCGGCATTGTCGGTGCCACCGGCCAGGTCGGCGGCGTGGTCCGCGAGATCCTGGCGGAGCGCGCGGGACTTCCCGGTGGAATCGGCCCGGTGGAGCAGCTGCGGCTGTTCGCCTCGGCCCGTTCGGCCGGGCGCACGCTGCCCTGGCAGGGCGGCGAGGTCACCGTCGAGGACGCGGCCACGGCCGACTACACCGGCCTGGACATCGTGATCTTCTCGGCCGGCGGCTCGACCTCCAAGGCCCTGGCGCCCAAGGTCGCCGCGGCCGGTGCCGTCGTGATCGACAACTCCTCCGCCTGGCGCCGCGACCCCGAGGTCCCGCTGGTCGTCTCCGAGGTCAACCCCGAGGCCATCGCGGACCGCCCCAAGGGCATCATCGCCAACCCGAACTGCACCACCATGGCCGCCATGCCCGTGCTGCGCCCGCTGCACGAGGAGGCCGGGCTCGCCGCCCTGGTCGTCTCCACGTACCAGGCCGTGTCCGGCAGCGGCGTGGCCGGTGTCGCCGAGCTCCAGGACCAGGCCGCCAAGGTCGTGGAGGCCGGTGCCGCCGCTCTCGCCCACGACGGCGGTGCCGTCGAGTTCCCCGAGCCCAAGGTCTACCGGCGGCCGATCGCCTTCAACGTGGTGCCGCTGGCCGGCTCCGTCGTCGAGGACGGCTCCAACGAGACCGACGAGGAGCAGAAGCTCCGCCACGAGAGCCGCAAGATCCTCGGCATCCCGGAGCTGAAGGTCGCCGGCACCTGCGTGCGCGTCCCGGTCTTCTCCGGCCACTCGCTCCAGATCAACGCCCGCTTCGAGCGCCCGATCAGCCCCGAGCGCGCCGTCGAGCTGCTCAGCGGCGCCCCCGGCGTCGAGCTGTCCGACATCCCCACCCCGCTCCAGGCCGCCGGCCGGGACCCGAGCTACGTCGGCCGCATCCGGGTGGACGAGACCGTGGACAACGGCCTGTCGCTGTTCGTCTCGAACGACAACCTGCGCAAGGGCGCGGCGCTGAACGCCGTCCAGCTGGCCGAGCTGGTCGCCGCCGAGCTCAAGGGCTGAACACACCGTCCACCGGTCGGAACACGGCCGCGTGACCTCGGGCGGGCCCCGTCGTTGTACGGGGCCCGCCCTCGCGTTTTTTTGCGTTGCGTTGGTGCGGCCTTTGCGGTAGCGGGACGACCGGGGAGGTTCGGCAGGCGAACCGCGGGTAGAAGGTGACCCAACGATCGGGCGGGCACCCGGGGGCCCCTCACCTCGGCACGCCCGGCCGAACGGTCGGCCGCCACGGCCGAACCGACCCACCCGACAGCTTCCGAGGGCGAGCGAAAAGAGGTGCGCGATGGACCGCTGTGTCGTCCTGGTGGACGCCGGATACCTGCTGGGCGCCGCCGCCAGCCTGCTCGCAGGGGATCCGTCCCGCTCCAAGGTCACCGTGGACCACACGGCCCTGATCGCCGCCCTGCGCGAGCGCGCCGAAGCCGAGACCGGGCTGCCGCTGCTGCGGATCTACTGGTTCGACGCCGCGCCCGACCGGCGCCCGATGCCCGAGCACCGGCGGCTGCGGGTGCTGCCCCGGGTCACCGTACGGCTCGGCGCCCTCACCCGGGCCGAGGGGCGCTGGGTGCAGAAGGGCGTGGACGCCGCGATGCACGCCGAACTCTCCGAGCTCGCCCGCAACCGGGCCTGCGCCGACGTCGTGCTGGTCACCGGGGACGGGGACCTGCTGCCCGGCATGATGACCGCCAAGGAGCACGGCGTGGCCGTCCACCTGTGGGCGCTCCAGGCCGCCGACGGCGACTTCAACCAGTCCGAGGACCTGGTCGGCGAGGCGGACGAACGGCGGGTCCTCGACCGGGAGTGGATCAAGGGGTCCTTCTCGCTGCGGGAGCACTCCAGCCTCTTCCCGGCCCCCGGGGCCCGGCAGGAGATCGCCAAGATCCTCGCCGCCCCGCCGGCCGCCCCACCCGCCGCGCTGCCCACCGTGGTGCCGCCGGTGGTCCGCCCGGTCGCCGCCGAGACCGCCCCGGCCGGCCCCGTCCCCGCCGCCGACGGGCGACCCCAGCCGGCGGCCGCGCTCAAGGTCGTCCCCACCCCCAAGGACCTGGCCGGACGGACCTCCTCGGTCACCCCCGTCACCCCGGTGGCCAACGGCGCCAACGGGCACGGCGCGCACGGCGTGAACGGCCACACGGCCGCCGTCCAGGCCGGGCCGGTGCTGCGCTGGTCCTCCGACCGCGGCTGGGTGGACCGGCCCGCCCCGGAACCCGCCGTCACCGCCGGCGACAGCCTGCCCACGCTCGCCCAGCTCACCACCGCCGAGCAGCGCTGGGCCGACCGCGAGGAGGACATCACCTCCATCGGCGGCGACGCCCACGAGGTCGGGCAGGTCTTCGCCCGCCGCTGGAGCGAACGGATCGGCGACACCGAGAGGCTCACCGTGCTCTGGCCCGACTACCCGCGCATCCCGCACCGGGTGGACGGCGAACTGCTGCGCTACGCCGCCCGCTTCGGGCTGCTGGCGCACAAGGACGACCAGATCGACGAACACGACCGCTACGCCATCCGGGCCGGGTTCTGGAAGGAACTCGCGGCCCGGGTGCCGGGCGGGACGATGGTCGTCGACGACTGAGCCGGGGCGGCCCGGCGCCCCCGGGCGGGACCTGCGAAGACGCGGGCCGGGCCCCCTTGTCCGGTTCGCCCGTATGAGCGCGTAGAGTCTTCGGTCGTGAACGAGACGGCGGGGCGAGCACCCGAGGAACCCCTGCCGTGCGTGGCCGTGCGCGACCTGGTCAGGACCTACCGCGGCGGGCGCGGCGCGGCCGCCACCGAGATCCGGGCCAACGACGGCATCAGCCTCACCGTCCACCGGGGCGAGATCTTCGGACTGCTCGGACCGAACGGCGCCGGCAAGTCGACGCTGGTCCGTCAGCTCACCGGCCTGCTGCGCCCCGACTCCGGCTCCGTCGAGCTCTTCGGCCACGACATCGTGCGGCACCCCGAACGGGCCGCCCGGCTGCTCGGCTACCTCGGGCAGGAGTCCACCGCGCTGGACGAGCTGACGGTGGCGCTCGCCGCCGAGACCACCGGACGCCTGCGCGGCCTCACCCGGGCCGGGGCCCGCGACGCCGCCGCCGAGGTGCTCGCGGAACTCGGGCTGGAGGCGATCGCCACCCGGCCGCTCGCCAAGCTGTCCGGCGGACAGCGGCGGCTCGCCTGCTTCGCGGCCACCCTGGTCGGGGACCGGCCGCTGCTCGTCCTGGACGAGCCGACCACCGGCATGGACCCGGTCGCCCGGCGCGCCGTGTGGAGCGCCGTCGACCGGCGGCGCGCCGAGCGCGGGACGACGGTGCTGCTGGTCACCCACAACGTGATCGAGGCGGAGACGGTGCTCGACCGGGTCGCCGTGGTGGACGACGGCCGGGTGATCGCCTGCGACACGCCCGGCGGGCTCAAGGCGCTGGTGGACGGCGACGTCCGGCTCGACCTGGTGTGGCGGGACGAGGCGCCGCTCGGCGTCCCCGCCGTCGCCGCGCTGGGCGAACGGGCCGAGCGCACCGGCCGCCGCTGGACCGTCCGCACCACCCCCGAACAGGCCCGCGAACTGGTCGCCGCCGTCACCACCGGCCCGGCCTTCGCCGCGCTCGACGACTTCACCCTCGCCACCCCGAGCCTTGAGGACGCCTACCTCAAGCTGGGCGGCCGCCACGGAGGACTGGCCAAGTGACGCTGCTCTCGGCGCCGGAGACCCTCCGGTCCACGGGCACCCCCGCCCCGCTCGCCCCCGCCGCCCGGCTGCTGCCGGCGCTCGCGGCCGTGTACCGGGCGCAGCTCGCCCGGGCGCGGGTGGCGCGCATCCCGCTGCTGTTCGTGGCCACCTTCCAGTCGGTGGGCATCCTGGTGATGATGCGCGGGGTGGTGGACGCCGGGCAGACCTCCGAGGCGCGGTCGGTGGTCGCCGGGTCCAGCGTGCTGGTGGTCGCCTTCGTCGCGCTGAACCTGCTCGCCCAGTACTTCGGCAGGCTGCGGGCCACCGGCGGGCTCGACCACTACGCCACGCTGCCGGTGCCGGCCGCCTCGGTGGTGCTGGGCGCGGCCGCCGCGTACGCCTCCTTCACCCTGCCCGGGACGATCGCCACGGCGGCGTTCGGGGCGGTGATGTTCGGGCTGCCGCTCGGCCAGCTGTGGGTGCTGCTGGCGGTCGTGCCGCTGGCCGGGGCCGCGCTGTCCGGCCTGGGGGCGGCCTGCGGGCTGCTGGCGCCGCGGCAGGAGATCGCCACCATGCTCGGGCAGCTCGGGATGTCCGCCGCCCTGCTGCTGGGCGTGCTGCCGGTGGACCACCTGCCGCAGCCGGTGCAGTGGCTGCGGGACCTGCTGCCGTCCACGTACGGGGTGGACGCCTTCGCCCGGACGTTCGCGCCGGACCCGGACTGGGCCGCGGTGCTCGGGGACCTGGCGGTCTGCGCGGGGGTGGGCGTGGTGTCGCTGGCCGTCGCCACCTGGGCATACCGGCGGGCCGTCTCCCGGTAGGCCCGCGCTCCGTACGGTGGTGGGCCGTCCGCGGGGCCGTCGTGACACGATGGGGCCTGTGACCGTACCGAACACACCTCCGGATCCCGCTCCCGTCGACGCGCAGGCGACGGGACCGGGCGCAGCGCCCGACCCGTTCGCGCCGCCGCTGGGGGCCACCGCCCTCCGGGACGGGGCGGCCCCGCTGGGCCGGCGGCTGCTGCCCGAGGTGCGGATCGGGGCGGGCATCGTCGTCGCCAGCCTGGTGGCCGGACTGGTGATGGCCGTGCTGTGGGCCTGGCTGGCGCCCAAGGTGCCGCTGGTGGTCGACGGCGACCGCGTCCTCTACGGCGACCCCGAGGGGGAGCAGCGGGCCGGGGCCGACGCGGTGTTCGTGCTGATCGGCCTGGGCGTCGGGATCGTGACCGCGCTCGGGGCCTTCCTGCTGACCCGGCGGCGCGGTGGCGGCATCGCGGTCGCGGCGGGGCTGGCCGTCGGCGGGCTGCTCGGCTCGATCGGGGCCTGGCGGATCGGCCGGTGGCTCGGGCCGAGCGACGACCTGATCGGCGAGGCCCGGCGGGTCGGGGACGGCGGGCACTTCGACGCGAGCATCGACCTGGGCGCGCTGGGGGCGCTGCTGGTCTGGCCGATGGCGGCGATGGTGGTGCTGCTGCTGCTCTCGGCGGCGTTCGGCAAGCGGGAGGAGGACCCGCCGCCGTACTGGGCACCGGTGGAGAAGGCCCGGGCGGGGGCGCCCGGGGCGGGGGCCGCTGCGGGGGTGCCGACGGGGCCGTGGAGCGGGCCGCCGGCCGGGGGTTTCGAGGCGGAGCAGAAGTAGGTCCGTAGCCCGGTGCGGGGCGGTTGCGCGCGGCCCCCGCGCCCCTCGGGGTGGCGCCGGTCAGCGGGCGATGGCGGCGGTGCGGGCGTCGGTGAGGGCGATGAGGTCGGCGGGGGAGAGCTCGACTTCGAGGCCGCGGCGGCCCGCCGAGACGTAGACGGTGGGGTGGGTGAGCGCGCTGGCGTCGACGACGGTGCGCAGCGGGCGGCGCTGGCCCAGCGGGGAGATCCCGCCGAGGACGTAGCCGCTGCTGCGCTCGGCGGCAGCCGGGTCGGCCATGGCGGCGCGCTTGCCGCCGACGGCGGCGGCCAGGGCCTTGAGGTCGAGCTGCCCGGAGACCGGGACCACGCCGACGGTCAGGGTGCCGTCCACGTCGGCGACGAGGGTCTTGAAGACCCGCTCCGGGGCGATGCCGAGGACCTCCGCGGCCTCGCCTCCGTACGAGGCGGCGGCCGGGTCGTGGTCGTACGCGTGCACGGTGAAGGCGACGGCGGCGGCTTCCAGGGCGACGGTGGCCGGGGTGCCCTGGCCGCCCTTCCTGGTCTTCTTGGCCATGGGGTTCCTCGGTCCTCGGTCAGTTGGGGCTGAAGCGCTGGCGGGTGAGGTCGGCGGCGGGCAGCGAGGGCAGCCAGCTGAGGACGGCGGTCTCGCGGCGCAGCAGGTCGAGTTCGGAGCGCAGCCGCTGGGCGGTGTCGGGGCAGGCGAGCAGCTCCTGCTTGACCGGGGTCTCGAACACCGAGGCGGCGGCGACCAGGTAGGAGAGCACCTGCGGGTCGTCCGGCAGTTCCTGGCGGCCGACGGTGCTGGCCTCGCGGGCGCCGGCCAGCCGCTTCTGGTAGACCCGGAACGCCCGCTCGACCTCGGAGGCCAGCGCGCCGGAGCCCTCGCCGGGGCGCTCCTCGATCGTCTCGACCTCGCCGGTCAGGTACGGGCCGGAGACGTCCACCGAGCGCAGCCGGAACCGGGTGGTGCCGGTGACCAGCAGCTCGTAGCGGCCGTCCGGCTGGGGCTCGACGGAGGCGATGTCGGCGACGCAGCCGATGTGGAAGAGCGCCTCCAGCGGGTCCCCGGTGACGGTGCCCAGGCCGGCCAGCGGACCGGCCGGGCCCTCCTCGGGGCGGACCGGCGCGGTCTCCCGGCCGTCCCTGATCGCGAGCACGCCGAACCGCCGGGGCGCGTCCTCGGGCTGTTCGAGCAGGTCGGCGACGAGACGGCGGTAGCGCTCCTCGAAGACGTTCAGGGGCAGCACCAGGCCCGGGTAGAGCACGGTGTTCAGCGGGAAGAGCGGCAGCCGTTCTGTCACGGCCGACAGCGTAGTTCCCCGGACGGGGGCCTTGTCGCGCGGTCGGCGCGCTCAACCGCGCTGGAGCATCCTGGTGGCGCCGGTGACGACGGTGGAGGCGAGCAGCCAGCCGATGACGACGAGCCCGGCGGAGATCCACTGGCCGAGGCCGCCCGGGTTCCAGCCGCCCTGGTTGAGGTCCACGATCGGCAGGAGCTGGTTGAGGGTGTACAGCACCGGGTTCCAGTGCGGGCGCTCGTCGGCCTTGAGCGGTTCCAGGGGGTGGGTGGCGAACCAGAGGCTGCCGAGGGCCCAGGCGAGCAGCAGCCACAGGCCGGCCCGGCCGGGGCGGTAGCCGTAGCCGACGGTGGCGTCCTGGACCGCGCCCCAGACCCGGGCGGGCAGCGGCAGGGTGCGGCGGCGCCGGCGCTGCTTGGCGTAGAGCACCTCGCGGGCGTCGTCGTCGGCGCCGTCGCGGCGCAGGGCCGCGGCGAGCTGCTCGTAGGACTCGGGCTGGAAGTCCACCGAGGAGCCCTCCAGCCAGGCGATCCGCTGCCGGACGGTGAACGTCCCGATCGGGCGCAGGTTCTCGTAGACGAAGCCGGTGAGGCCCAGGTGCCTGCCGAGCGGCCAGGACTGGGGCCTGTCGACCAGGTTGCCGACCCGGGCCCGGGACAGCGAGACGGTGCCGGTGGGGCGGAAGTCGCAGGAGAAGCGCAGCTCGGGGGTCTGGATGCGGCGCAGCGAGAGCTCGTCGTCACCCTCCAGGTGGAACTCGCCGGAGATCAGGCAGGCTCCCTCGAAGCGGCTGTCGGAGAGCCGGACCTGCCCGAAGGCGCGGAACGGGGTGATCGGGCCGTCGGGCGGCGGGACCTCGCCGTAGCCGGAGCCGTAGTAGCCGCGGGAGCCGGTCCAGCCGCCGTCGGCGGAGCCGGTCAGGTAGAGGGTGTGGCCGACGGTCACCCGGACGGCGTTGAGGCAGGTGCGGTTCTGCGCCCGGTCGGCGCGCAGCTGGGCGCCGCGCAGCGAGAGCCGGCCGCCTATCCGGGCGGTGCGGATGCTCAGCTCGCCGTTGGAGACCAGGCGCTCGGCCTCGAAGTCCTGGTTGACGGTGATCCCGTCGGCGGAGACGGCGCGCCCGAAGCGGTCGCCGCCGACGACGGACTGGTTGAGCAGCAGGTCGGTGCCGATCTTGGCGTCGGTGAGCCGGAGGCCCTCGGGGAGGCGGCAGCGGGCCAGGTGGAGGTCGCCCGTGGTGGCCAGCCGGGAGGCCTCCAGGCGGGGGATCAGGCAGTTCACGAAGCGCATGGTGGGGGCCGAGGCCTCGGAGACCAGGACCTTCTGCTCGAAGCGGCACTCGTGGAGCTCGATGTAGTGGCCGATGGCGGCACCGGCCAGGTTGAGCGCCTCGGTGACGAACGCGCCGCTGAGCCGCAGCGAGGCGACCCGCCCGGGCGCGGGCCGCGGACCGGCCAGCAGCAGGCGGGCGAGCACCTCGGCGCGGACGGTGCGCTCGGGGCCCCAGACGGCGTCGCCGAAGGGGTCGTCGGTGCCGGCCGCCCCCGTTCGCAGGTCGAGGATCCGGCCCTGGCGGTAGGCCTCCCAGAGCCTCCGCTCGGCCTCGTTCCACCCCTCCGGAGCGTGCTCCGCCATGGTTTCCCCCGTCCCCCGGTAGTCTCGCCTTTCGTATCACGGACTGAAATGCGGGACCACCGGTTCCGGCCACTCCTTACACTGGGTGGCGTGATCTCTCGAATCGACCTCCGCGGCTCGCTGGACGACCCGCGTGACCTGCTGCCCCGTGCCGAGTTCGACGTCGCGGCCGCCCTGGAGAAGGTGCGGCCGATCGCGGAGGACGTACGCCATCGCGGGGTCGCGGCGCTGATCGAGATCACCGAGCGCTTCGACGGCGTCCGGCTGGAGTCGACCAGGGTCCCGGCCGAGCAGCTGACCGCCGCCCTGGAGACGCTGGACCCGAGGGTGCGGGCCGCGCTGGAGGAGTCGATCCGCCGGGCCCGCGCCGTGCACGCGGACCAGCGGCGCACCGGGCACACCACCCAGGTGGTGCCGGGCGGCACGGTCACCCAGCGCTGGGTGCCGGTCGAGCGGGTCGGCCTGTACGTGCCGGGCGGGCTGGCGGTCTACCCGTCCTCCGTGGTGATGAACGTGGTGCCGGCCCAGGAGGCCGGCGTCAAGGGCGTCGCGGTCACCTCGCCGCCGCAGAAGGAGTTCGGCGGCCGCGTCCACCCGACGATCCTGGCGGCCTGCGCGCTGCTCGGCGTGGACGAGGTCTACGCCGTCGGCGGCGCCCAGGCGGTCGCGATGTTCGCCCTCGGCACCGAGGAGTGCGCGCCGGTCGACATGGTCACCGGCCCGGGCAACATCTACGTGGCCGCCGCCAAGCGCTACTTCGCCGGCCGGATCGGCATCGACTCCGAGGCCGGCCCGACCGAGATCGCCGTCCTCGCCGACGACAGCGCGGTGCCCTCCGACGTCGCCGCCGACCTGATCAGCCAGGCCGAGCACGGCCCCACCTCCGGCTCGGTGCTGGTCACCGACTCCCGGGCGCTGGCCGACGCCGTCGAGGCCGAGCTGGCCGTGCAGGTCGCCAGGACCAAGCACGGCGAGCGGGTGGCCGAGGCACTGGGCGGCCGGCAGTCCGGCATCATCCTGGTCGACGACCTGGACCAGGGCCTCGCCGTGGTCAACGCCTACGCGGCCGAGCACCTGGAGATCCAGACCCGCGACGCCCACGCGGTCGCGGCCCGGGTCGTCAACGCCGGCGCGATCTTCATCGGCCGCTGGACCCCGGTCTCGCTGGGCGACTACGCGGCCGGCTCCAACCACGTGCTGCCCACCGGCGGCTGCGCCTGCCACTCCTCCGGGCTGTCGGTGCAGACCTTCCTGCGCGGCGTCCAGGTCGTCGAGTACGACCGGGCGGCGCTCGCGGACGTCGCCGCCCACGTGGTGACCCTGGCGAATGCCGAGGACCTGCCGGGGCACGGTGACGCCATCAAGGCCCGCTTCGACTGGACGGTGCCCGGCTCGTGAACGCTGTGACCCGCATCGACGACCTCCCCATCCGCGACGAACTGCGCGGCCAGTCCCCGTACGGCGCGCCGCAGCTCGACGTGCCCGTCCAGCTGAACACCAACGAGAACCCGTACCCGCTGCCCGAGGAGCTGGTGGCCCGGATCGCCGAGCGCGTCGCCGAGGCCGCCCGCGGGCTGAACCGCTACCCGGACCGGGACGCGGTCGAGCTGCGCGAGGGCCTCGCCGCCTACCTCGGGAAGACCACCGGCTTCCCGGTCGGGCGCGAGCAGGTGTGGGCCGCCAACGGCTCCAACGAGGTGCTCCAGCAGCTGCTCCAGACCTTCGGCGGCCCCGGCCGCAGCGCCCTCGGCTTCGAGCCCTCGTACTCGATGCACGCGCTGATCTCCCGGGGCACCGGCACCGCCTGGATCTCCGGGCCGCGCAACGACGACTTCACCATCGACGTGGACGCCGCCGTCGCGGCCATCGCCGAGCACCGGCCGAACGTGGTCTTCGTCTGCTCGCCGAACAACCCGACCGGCACCGCCGTCGGGGCCGACACCGTGCTGCGGCTGTACGAGGCCGCCCAGTCCGCCCGGCCCAGCCTGGTGGTGGTCGACGAGGCGTACGTCGAGTTCTCGCACCGCGCCTCGCTGCTGCCGCTGATCGAGGGCCGCCCCAACCTGGTGGTCAGCCGCACCATGTCCAAGGCCTTCGGCGCCGCCGGGCTGCGCCTGGGCTACCTGGCCGCCGACGCGGCCGTGGTGGACGCCGTCCAGCTGGTGCGCCTGCCGTACCACCTGTCGGCCGTCACCCAGGCCACCGCGCTGGCCTGCCTGGAGCACACCGACACCCTGCTCGGGTACGTCGGGCGGCTCAAGCAGGAGCGCGACCGGCTGGTGGACGCGCTGCGCGCCATGGGCCTGGAGGTCACCGACTCGGACGCCAACTTCGTCCAGTTCGGCCGCTTCGCCGACACCCACGCCGTGTGGCGGGCCATCCTCGACCGGGGTGTCCTGGTCCGTGACAACGGGGTCCCCGGGTGGCTGCGCGTCACCGCCGGCACGCCCGCAGAGAACGACGCCTTCCTGGACGCCGTCCGTTTCGTGATCAAGGAGCTCTAACCCCATGTCCCGCATCGGACGCGTCGAGCGCACCACCAAGGAGACCTCCGTCCTGGTCGAGATAGACCTGGACGGCAGCGGCAAGACCGACATCTCCACCGGCGTCGGCTTCTACGACCACATGCTCGACCAGCTCGGCCGGCACGGCCTGTTCGACCTCACCGTCAAGACCGACGGCGACCTGCACATCGACACCCACCACACCATCGAGGACACCGCCCTCGCGCTCGGCGCCGCCTTCAAGCAGGCGCTCGGCGACAAGGTGGGCATCTACCGCTTCGGCAACTGCACGGTGCCGCTGGACGAGTCGCTCGCCCAGGTCACCGTGGACCTCTCCGGCCGGCCGTACCTGGTGCACACCGAGCCCGAGGGCATCGCGCCGATGATCGGCTCGTACGACACCACGATGACCCGGCACATCCTGGAGTCCTTCGTGGCCCAGGCGCAGATCGCGCTGCACGTCCACGTGCCGTACGGGCGCAACGCCCACCACATCGTGGAGTGCCAGTTCAAGGCGCTGGCCCGGGCCCTGCGCTACGCCGCCGAGCGCGACCCGCGCGCGGCCGGAATCCTCCCCTCGACCAAGGGTGCGCTGTGAGCAACACCGCGATGATCCTCATCTTCGTCGGCCTCTTCCTGGCCGGCGGAGTCATCTCCTTCTGGAAGCAGAAGCAGTCCAAGAGCGTCATCCTGGTGCTGGCCTTCGGCTCCGTCATGTGCCTGGCCTCCGGCCTGATGCGCCTGTAGCCGGCGCCCGTGGACCAGCGCCCCAGACCCCGCCGTAGATAAAGACTGGACACCTGAACATGGGCAAGAACGTCGTCGTCCTCGACTACGGCTCCGGCAACCTGCGCTCGGCGCAGCGCGCCCTGGAGCGGACCGGGGCGGACGTCACGGTCAGCTCCGACTACGACACCGCGATGGCCGCGGACGGCCTGCTCGTCCCCGGCGTCGGCGCCTTCGAGGCCTGCATGCGCGGGCTCAGGTCCGTCCGCGGGGACTGGATCATCGGCCGCCGGCTCGCCGGGGGCCGCCCGGTCATGGGCATCTGCGTCGGCATGCAGATCCTCTTCGAGAAGGGGGTCGAGCACGGCGTGGAGACGGCCGGCTGCGACGAGTGGCCGGGCACCGTGGAGCCGCTGGAGGCCCCAGTCGTCCCGCACATGGGCTGGAACACCGTGGACGTGCCCGAGGGCAGCCGGATGTTCGCCGGCCTCGACCCGGAGACCCGCTTCTACTTCGTGCACTCCTACGGGGTGCGGCACTGGGAGCTGGAGACCCACAGCGCGCGGATCAACCCGCCGCTGGTCACCTGGGCCACCCACGGGCAGCCGTTCGTCGCGGCCGTCGAGAACGGCCCGCTGTGGGCCACCCAGTTCCACCCCGAGAAGTCCGGCGACGCCGGCGCCGCCCTGCTGACCAACTGGGTCAACACCCTCTGACTGTCTGAGAGTTGGATCTGATGAGCCTCGAACTGCTGCCCGCCGTCGACGTCCGGGACGGTCAGGCCGTCCGCCTGGTCAAGGGCGCCTCCGGCACCGAGACCTCCTTCGGCGAGCCGCTGGCCGCCGCCCTCGCCTGGCAGAACGCCGGCGCCGAATGGCTGCACCTGGTCGACCTCGACGCCGCCTTCGGCACCGGCAGCAACTACGAGCTGCTGCGCGAGGTCACCGGGCAGCTGGACATCAAGGTCGAGCTGTCCGGCGGCATCCGCGACGACGAGTCGCTCGCCCGCGCGCTCGCCACCGGCTGCACCCGGGTCAACCTCGGCACCGCCGCCCTGGAGGCCCCGGAGTGGGTCGCCAAGGCCATCGCCGAGCACGGCGACAAGATCGCCGTCGGCCTGGACGTGGTCGGCACCACCCTGCGCGGCCGCGGCTGGACCCGCGACGGCGGCCAGCTCTTCGACGTGCTGGCGCGCCTCGACCAGGAGGGCTGCGCCCGCTACGTCGTCACCGACGTCAACCGGGACGGCACCCTGACCGGCCCCAACCTCCAGCTGCTGCGCGACGTCTGCGCCGCGACGGACAAGCCCGTGGTCGCCTCCGGCGGCGTCTCCTCGCTGGACGACCTGCGGGCGATCGCCTCGCTGGTCGGCGAGGGTGTCGAGGGCGCCATCGTGGGCAAGGCACTCTACGAGCAGAAGTTCACCCTCGAAGAGGCCCTGGAGGCGGTTTCCGGATGACGGACGGTCGGATCGTACGCGGCAGGGTCGGTGGATTCTCCCCCTGGGAGGACGAGTTCGGCTACTCCCGGGCGGTCGCCGCGGGCGACCACGTGCACGTGGCCGGCTCCACCGCCTGGGTGGACGGCCGGATCGAGCACGAGGGCGACCCGTACCGGCAGACCCTCGCCGCGTTCGGCGTCGGGCTCACGGCCCTGGCCGCGTACGGTCTGACCGCGGACGACGTCATCCGCACCCGGATGTACATCACCCACGTTCGCGACGCCGAGGAGGTGGGCCGTGCCCACCGCGAACTCTTCGGCGCCGCACGCCCGGTGGCCACCATGGTGGTGGTCGAGGGCCTGATCGACTCCCGGATGATGGTCGAGGTCGAGATCGACGCGTACCGCTCCGGGCTGGCAAAGACCCTGGAAGACCTGAAAGCCCCGGAAGGCGAACAGCCGTGACCCTCGCAGTACGTGTCATCCCCTGCCTGGACGTGGACGCCGGGCGGGTGGTCAAGGGCGTCAACTTCCAGAACCTGCGCGACGCCGGCGACCCGGTCGAGATGGCCAAGCTCTACGACGCCGAGGGTGCCGACGAGCTGACCTTCCTCGACATCACCGCCTCCTCCGGCGACCGGGAGACCACCTACGACGTGGTCCGCCGCACCGCCGAGCAGGTGTTCATCCCGCTGACCGTCGGCGGCGGCATCCGCGCCGTCGAGGACGTGGACAAGCTGCTGCGGGCCGGCGCGGACAAGGTCGGCGTCAACACCGCGGCGATCGCCCGCCCGGAGCTGGTCCGCGAGATCGCCCAGCGGTTCGGGCGGCAGGTGCTGGTGCTCTCGGTGGACGCCCGGCGGTGCCCCGAGGGCACCGAGACGCCGTCCGGCTACGAGGTCACCACCCACGGCGGACGCCAGGGCACCGGTCTGGACGCCGTCGAATGGGCGGGCCGCGCGGCCGAGTTGGGGGCCGGCGAGATCCTGCTCAACTCGATGGACGCGGACGGCACCAAGGACGGCTACGACCTGGAGATGATCCGGGCCGTGCGCGCGGCCGTCTCGGTGCCGGTGATCGCCTCCGGCGGGGCGGGCAAGCTCGCGGACTTCGCCCCGGCCGTCGAGGCGGGCGCGGACGCGGTGCTGGCCGCCAGCGTGTTCCACTTCGGGGACCTGCGGATCGGCGAGGTCAAGGGCGCGCTGCGGGAGGCCGGGCACCCCGTCCGCTGAACGGCCGAACGGGGCCGCCGTCCGCTGAACGGCCGAACGGGCCCGCCGTCCGCGCTCCGGACGGCGGGCCCGTTGCGTCCTCGCCCGGTCAGGCCTGGTTCGGGTCGCCCTTGATCAGCGCGAACGGGGCGCCGTTCGGGTCCGCGACCCAGGCGATCCGCCCGACGCCCTTCACGTTCTCGGGCCCCATCAGCACCGTGCCGCCGGCCGCCGTCGCCCTGCCCACCCGGTCGTCCACGTCCGCGGCGGCGAAGTACGGCGTCCAGGCGGAGGGCTGCTCCGGCGACATGGTCGGGGCGATGCCGCCGAAGCCGGCCGCCTCCTGGTCGCCCTTCGCGGTCGAGACCACCCGGTAGCTCATCCCCGGCGACGGCTCGAAGTTCTCCACCCGCCAGCCGAAGATCTTCTCGTAGAAGGCGAAGGCGACCTCCGGGCCGGAGGTGTGCAGCTCGGCCCAGACCAGGGCGCCCTCCTCCGAGACGGCGTCCAGGCCCTTGGTGTCGCCCGCCTGCCAGATGGCGAACTCGGCGCCCTGCGGATCGGTGAGCGCGGCGAACCGGCCCTCCCGCATGACGTCCGTCGGCGGCACCCGCACCGTGGCGCCGGCCTGCTCGGCGGCCTTCACGGTGGCGTCCGCGTCCTCGGTGCGGAAGTAGGTGGTCCAGGCGGACCGCGACCCCGGGTCGAGGTTGCCGAGGGCGCCGACGGTCCTGCCACCCAGCTGGAGGAACCCGTAGCCGCCGGCCCCGGGAACCTCCAGGAAGCTCCAGTCGAACACCTTGCCGTAGAACCCGGCGGTGGCGCGGATGTCCGGGCTGCCCAGATCGATCCAGCAGGGCGAGCCGATGGGGAAGTCGGTGGTGATCATGGAAGGGTGCCCCTTCGACGGAGAGTGACCGGCCTGCCCGGATCGGACCCCGGCCCCCTGCGAGTCTGCACCCGGTCCCCGCCCTCCGCAGCCGGAGAGGGACGAGGGCCCGCCCGTCGGGGCGGGCCCGTGCCGTTCTCAGCCCCCGGTCCTGTGCCAGGTGCGGGCCGGCGAGGAGATGCTGTTGTAGCCGCTCCCGCCGTCCCAGTAGACCCGCAGCTCGGTACGGTAGGTGTGCCCCTCCTTCGGGAGCGTGATGTAGCCGTCGTAGTACTTCTGGCCGGTGGCGCAGCGGTGCGCCAGCTGCCAGTTCTCGCCGGTGGTGGTGTCCCAGAGGTGGATCACGACGTTGCAGGCGGCGGACGCGAAGTTGGTGTCCGCGCTGGCGGAGATGACGGCGTCGGTCATCTCGATGCACGCGTCCTTGGTGCCGTCGCTGACGCACTCGCGGCCGCGCACGCCCGCCGCGGCCGAGCCCGCGGTGGCGATCCCCAGCCCTCCGGCCAGCACCGTGGCGGCCACGGTGGTGACGGCGGCCCGCTTGATCCTGTTGCTGAACAAGATGTCCCCTTCGGTGATCTGTCGACTGGTCACCGATCCTGGTGGGAGCCGATCAAGATCCGATCAAATCGTGGCGCCCCCTCGTTGATCGGACGGCGGTCGAGGTCCGGACGCACCGGCGGACGTCCCTACTCCGGCGGCAGCGGCAGGACGTGGCGGAGGGCTTCGAGGGCGTCCGGGGCGCCGTCGGCGGTGAGGGTGGCGCGGGCGCCCCGGCCGTAGACGAAGAGGACGAGTTCGGCGGGTTCGCCGGTGACGTGGACGGTGGGGGCGCCGGCCGGGCCGACGGTGAGGGAGCGGCCGTCCGGGTGGGTGAGGGTCAGGCGGACGGGGGAGCGGCGGCCGGCCTCCAGGCGGGCGATGAGGGGGAGGCGGCGCCACAGGGCCTCGGCGCGGCCGGGCGGCACGGGCCGGCTGGTCCAGTCCTCGGCCGCGCGCGCGACGTCCTCGGCGTGGACGTAGTACTCGACGGTGTTCGCCGCCTCGTCGGCGCCGGGGAGGGCGAACGGGGAGTACACCGGCGGGCCGGCGCGGAAGAGCCGCACCAGCTCCTCGTACGGACGCTCGGCGTAGGCGTCCTGCACCCGCCGCGTCCAGTCGGCCAGGGCGCCGACCCGCAGGCCGGCCGCGGCGTCGGGTCGGCGCTCGCGGATGACCAGGTGGGCGGCGAGGTCCCGGGTCGTCCAACCGGCGCACAGCGTGGGGGCGTTCGGCCCGGCGGCGGTCAGGAGTTCGGCGAGGCGGTGGCGTTCGGCGAGGGCGTGGTTCGACATGGCGTCAGCCTAGGGGGCCGGGCGCCGGGTGAGCCGTCTTCGGGCGGCCTCCGCGTCCGAGCCGTCTTCGGGAGGCCTCCGCGTCCGAGCCGTCTTCGGGCGGCCTCCGCGTCCGACCTCCTCAGAAGTCCCGGTGGACGGGGCGGGAAACGCGCCTGGCCGGAGGAGCCGAGTGTCGGCTCCTCCGGCCAGTTCGTCACGTCAGGCGGTCAGCCGCCCGTGCTGAAGTGGTCTGTCAGATGCGCTCCTCGTGGGTACGCCACTCGTTCCCGGGGTCGCACGGCTCCGGCGGACAGGGCTTCGGCGGGCACGGCTCGGGCGGGCAGGGCTCGGGCGGGCACTTCTTGCTGTCCTCGACCGTGATCGCCACGCACGGGCAGTCCTTGGTCAGCTCGACCTTGGTCACCGGGTTCTTCGGCAGCTCGTAGCCCTCCGGCGCGGAGACCTCCTGCCAGTAGTACGTGCCCAGCGGCAGGTTGTCCGCGGAGCAGACGCCGTCGGCCCCGGTGGTGCAGGGCGCGCCCACCTTGGTGTCGGGGTCGGCACCGGTGGTCTGGAGGCCGGGGATGCCGTTGGTCTCGCGCCACAGCTGGAAGACGGCGCCGGCCAGCGGCTGTCCGGTCTCCGCGTCGACCTTGGTGACGCTGGTCGAGCCGGGCTGGGTGGCGGTCTTGGTGTCCTTGACGGTGACGGGGACGTTCTGTCCGTTGGTGTCGAGGACGACGGTGGTGACGGAAGGCTGCGGGAGGTCGTAGCCGGGAGGGGCCGCGGTCTCCTGCCAGTAGTAGGTGCCCAGCGGCAGGTCGGTCGCGGAGCAGACGCCGTTGGCGGGGGTGGTGCAGGGTGCGCCGACGGGGGTGTCGGGGTTGGTGCCGGTGGTCTGGAGGCCGGGGATGCCGTTGGTCTCGCGCCACAGCTGGAAGACGGCGCCGGCCAGCGGCTGCCCGGTCTCCGCGTCGACCTTGGTGACGCTGGTCGAGCCGGGCTGGGTGGCGGTCTTGGTGTCCTTGACGGTGACGGGGACGTTCTGGCCGTTGGTGTCGAGGACGACGGTGGTGACGGAAGGCTGCGGGAGGTCGTAGCCGGGAGGGGCCGCGGTCTCCTGCCAGTAGTAGGTGCCCAGCGGCAGGTCGGTCGCGGAGCAGACGCCGTTGGCGGGGGTGGTGCAGGGTGCGCCGACGGGGGTGTCGGGGTTGGTGCCGGTGGTCTGGAGGCCGGGGATGCCGTTGGTCTCGCGCCACAGCTGGAAGGTGGCGCCGGCCAGCGGCTGTCCGGTCTCCGCGTCGACCTTGGTGACGCTGGTTGAACCCGTTTGAACGGGGGTCTTGATGTCTTCGACGATGACCGGGACGTTCTGTCCGTTGGTCTCGATGACGACGGTCGTGACCGGTTGGGTGGGCAGGTCGTAGCCGGGAGGGGCCGCGGTTTCCTGCCAGTAGTAGGTGCCGAGCGGCAGGTCGGTCGCGGAGCAGACGCCGTTCGCGGGGGTCACGCAGGGCGAGCCGACGGGGGTGTCAGGGTTGGCACCGGTGGTCTGGAGGCCAGCGACGCCGTTGGTCTCGCGCCACAGCTGGAAGGTGGCCCCGGCCAGCGGCTGCTGGTTCGCGGAGTCGACCTTCGTCACGCTGGTCGAACCCGTTTGAACGGGCGTCTTGATGTCTTCGACGATGACCGGGACGTTCTGTCCGTTGGTCTCGATGATGACGGTCGTGACCGGCTGGGTGGGCAGGTCGTAGCCGGGGGGAGCGGCGGTTTCCTGCCAGTAGTAGGTGCCGAGCGGGAGCCCGGTGGCGGAGCAGACGCCGTTCGCGGGGGTCACGCAGGGCGAGCCGACCGGGGTGTCAGGGTTGGCACCGGTGGTCTGGAGGCCCGGCACGCCGTTGGTCTCGCGCCACAGCTGGAAGGTGGCCCCGGCCAGCGGCTGCTGGTTCGCGGAGTCGACCTTCGTCACGCTGGTCGAACCCGTTTGAACGGGCGTCTTGATGTCTTCGACGATGACCGGGACGTTCTGTCCGTTGGTCTCGATGATGACGGTCGTCACCGGCTGGGTGGGCAGGTCGTACCCGGGAGGCGCCGCGGTCTCCTGCCAGTAGTACGTACCCAGCGGCAGATCGCTGGCGGAGCAGACACCCGTGTCAGGGGTCACGCAGGGCGAGCCGACCGGGGTGTCAGGGTTGGCACCGGTGGTCTGGAGGCCGGGGATGCCGTTGGTCTCGCGCCACAGCTGGAAGGTCGCGCCGGCCAGCGGCTGCTGGTTCGCGGAGTCGACCTTCGTCACGCTGGTGGACCCCGCCGGGACGACGGTCTGGGTGTCCTGGACCGTGACCGGGACGTTCTGTCCGTTGGTCTCGATGACGACGGTGGTCACCGGCTGGGTGGGCAGGTCGTAGCCGGGAGGCGCCGTGGTCTCCTGCCAGTAGTAGGTGCCCAGCGGCAGCCCGCTCGCCGAGCAGACCCCGGTCGCCGGGGTGACGCAGGGTGCGCCGACGGGGGTGTCGGGGTTGGTGCCGGTGGTCTGGAGGCCCGGCACGCCGTTGGTCTCGTGCCACAGCTGGAACACCGCCTCGGCCAGCGGCCGGCCGGTGACCGAGTCCACCTTGGTGACGCTGGTGGAACCGGTCGGTGCGACCGTCTTGGTGTCCTGGACGGTGACCGGGATGTTCTGCCCGTTGGTGTCGAGGACGACGGTGGTCACCGAGGGCTGCGGGAGGTCGTAGCCGGGAGGGGCCGCCGTCTCCTGCCAGTAGTAGGTGCCGAGCGGCAGGCCGTCCGCCGAGCAGACCCCGTTGGCGGGGGTGGTGCAGGGCGAGCCGACGGGGGTGTCGGGGTTGGTGCCGGTGGTCTGGAGGCCGGGGACGCCGTTGGTCTCGTACCAGAGCTGGAAGGTGGCGCCCGCCAGCGGCTGGCCGGTGGCGGCGTCGACCTTCGTGACGCTGGTGGACCCCGTCGGGGCGACGGTCTTGGTGTCCTCGACGGTCACCGCGACGTTCTGCCCGTTGGCGTCCAGCTCGACGGTGGTCACGTTGAGCTCGGGCCGCTCGTATCCGTCGGGCGCGGAGACCTCCTGCCAGTAGTAGGTGCCCAGCGGCAGGCCGTCCGCCGAGCAGACGCCGCTGGCCGGGGTGGTGCAGGGCGAGCCGACGGGGGTGTCCGGGTTGGCGCCGGTGGTCTGGAGGCCGGGCACGCCGTTGGTCTCGTGCCACAGCTGGAACACGGCGCCCGCCAGCGGCTGCCTGGTCCCCGAGTCGACCTTGGTGACGGTGGTGGAGGCCGTCGGGGCGACGGTCTTGGCGTCCTCGACGGTGACGGCGACGTTCTGCCCGTTGGTGTTCAGGACGACGGTGGTCACGTTGAGGTCGGGCAGTTCGTAACCGGGGGGAGCCGCGGTCTCCTGCCAGTAGTAGGTGCCGAGCGGGAGCCCGGTGGAGGAGCAGACGCCGCTGGCCGGGGTGGTGCAGGGCGGGCCGACGGGGGTGTCGGGGTTGGTGCCGGTGGTCTGGAGGCCGGGCACGCCGTTGGTCTCGTGCCACAGCTGGAACACGGCGCCCGCCAGCGGCTGCCCGGTCGCCGCGTCGACCTTGGTGACGCTGGTGGAGCCGGTCTCGACGACCGGGCTCCTGACGTCGGGGACGGTGACCTGGGCGTTCTGCCCGTTGGTGTCGAGCACGACGGTCGTCACCGCCGGGTCCGGCAGCTCGTAGCCGGGCGGGGCCGCGGTCTCCTGCCAGTAGTAGGTGCCCAGCGGGAGGTCGCTCACGGAGCAGACGCCGTCGGCCCCGGTGGTGCAGGGAGCGCCCACCTCGGTGTCCGGAGTGGTTCCCGAGGTCTGGAGGCCGGGGACGTTGTTGGTCTCCCGCCACAGCTGGAAGGTCGCGCCCGCCAGCGGCTGCCCGGTGACGGAGTCGACCTTCGTCACGGTGGTCGAGGCGGTGGGGACCGCGGTGCCGCAGTCCGGGAGGTCGCCGTCGAACGGGTAGGCGTGGAACTCGGAACCGGTCATCCCGCCACCGGAGTTCTGCACCAGCGAGCCCGTGGTGAAGAACCGCCCGTTGAAGCCGGGCATGCCCATGGTGGAGGTGCTGGCCGGGTTGCCCACCAGCGCGCTGCCCTGGAACTGTCCCGAGCCGATGAAGCTGACCGACGTCGCGGTGGGGAAGTTCCACAGCAGCCGCTCGCGCAGCTGGTTCCAGGGGTCGGTGTCCTCCAGGCTGCCGCTGTAGGTGTTGATGACGCGGGCGCCGCCCACGAGGTTGACCAGGACCGTCGCGTTCGCGGGGATGCCGGCGAACGCGATGCCCTGCTGGCCGCCGCCGTTGCCGACGAGGTCGAAGTCGACGTTGAAGACCTGGAGCGCGGAGGTGCCGTCCCCGGTGAACAGGGTCTGGTAGCCCTGGTTGACGGCCGTTCCGGTCGCCGGGCGGGGCGTGCCGATCCCGGCGTAGCACTCGCTCGCCGACTGGAGCTCGCCGCGCAGCGGCCGGTAGGCGGTCACGGCCTGGGGGTCCTGGATCACCGTGCCGGCGATGGCACCCGTGACCGTGCCCGCGTGGCGGACGACGCCCCCTTCCGCCAGGAGCTCCTGGCCAGGGGCGATGGTGATGTCACCGCCGGTGGTGAGGAAGTCGGCGCCGTCCGGCGGGGGGACGCGGGAGCCGGCTCCGACGATGCCGACGTTGAAGACGGAACTGGCTCCGGCGGCTTTGGCCATGTCGAAGTTTCCGAGGGTCACCACGTGCCCCTCGGCCTCCGCGGCCGATTCCCTGACGTCGTAGTCGCCGCCGACGAAGATGTTGACGGCGTCGTCACGGCCCGCGAAGGGGCCGTTGTTGACCGGCGGGAACACCGCCGGGCAGTCCGCGCCGAGGCACGGCCCGAGACCGCCGGGAAGGCCGGCCGCGTGGGCGGCCGACGGTTCGATGAGCGACATTCCGAAGGGCACGAGTGCCAGGGTCAGGGCGGTGCTCATCGCCCTGCCGAATCTGCGTCTCCAGGTGACGGCGGTCACCCGGTCCTGACTAGACTTCACCTCAGTCCTCTCACCAAGTGGACACAAGCGCTCGAATTCTTCTGGGCCGTGGCGCCGGGCCGCCGAGGCTCGCAGGTGATGTCGTTCGAACGCCGAGGCGAAGGCACCCGATCGGTTGTACGGGTGCTCGGCCGGGCCCGCGCGTCCCCGTCCGGGCGGGCGCGCGGGTGCCGGTGAGAGGGCCTACGGGTGGAGGTTCCCGGTGAGCTTGGCGCCGCCCTGCTTGTTGCTGCCGGTCAGGGCGCAGGTGTAGTCCCGCCAGCCCTGCTGGTAGTTGACCATCGCCGGGCCGAACTGCCGGCCGTAGTAGGTCTTCCCGTCGGTCTGACGGGCCTTGGCGGCGGCCTCGGCCTCCTTGCAGCCGTCCCGCATGGCGAGGGCGACCTGGATCTCGCCGGTCAGGCCGTCGGCCAGCTTGAGGTCGGCGATCACCTCGCCGTCGTGCTCGCCGGCGCAGGGGCGCTCCTCGGCCTTGGTGATCACCGGGCTCAGCTGCGGGTGGTCGAAGCACGCGCCGACCGGGAAGAAGGCGTACGGCGGCTGCGGCTTGGCCGGGGTGGGTGTCGGCGTGGGCGTCGGGGTCGGGGTGGCCGTGGGGGAGGGCGGGGGCGGTGAGGCGGCCGGCTTCCCGTCGTCCGGCCAGAGCACCGCGGTGGCCACCACCGCGAGCAGGACGACCAGCACGGCGGCGACGGTGAGGACCAGGCCGCGGGACGGACGGGAGGCGGCGGCTGCGGGCGGCGGCTGCTCGGAGGTCATGGCCACGAGAATGGCCCACCCGGCCCCCGCCCGGCAGGCGGTTGGCCGAAATCACCCCCGTACGGGACGGCCGGGACCGCCCCGGCCGCCGGACGACCCCGCCGGAGGCGTGGGGGCGGGCTGACACAATGGGCCCATGTCCACCACACCCACCACCCCCGGCACCACCGCCCTCGCCCCCGAGATCGCCGCCCGGCTCAAGCGCACCGAGGACGGGCTGATCCCGGCCATCGCCCAGCAGTACGACACCGGCGAGGTGCTGATGCTCGGCTGGATGGACGACGAGGCGCTGCACCGCACCCTCACCACCGGCCGCTGCACCTACTGGAGCCGCAGCCGCCGGGAGTACTGGGTGAAGGGGGACACCTCCGGCCACGTCCAGGCGGTCAAGTCGGTGGCCCTCGACTGCGACGGCGACACCCTGCTGGTCAAGGTCGACCAGACCGGCGCGGCCTGCCACACCGGCGACCGCACCTGCTTCGACGCCGACGTGCTGCCGCTCGCCTGACCGCGGCGCGCGCCCGGTCGCAAGAACCCCGCCCCACCCGCACCACCCCGTCCGACTCCGGAACCCCGCAAACTCCAGAAGGTGCCGCCCAGCATGGATCTCGAAGCCTTCCGCAAGCTCGCCGTCGACACCCGGGTCATCCCGGTCACCCGCAGGCTCCTCGCGGACGGCCTCACCCCGATCGGCCTCTACCGCAGCCTCGCCGAGGAACGCCCCGGCACCTTCCTGCTGGAGTCCGCCGAACAGGGCCGCAGCTGGTCGCGCTACTCCTTCGTCGGAGTGCGCAGCGCCGCCGCGCTCACCGTCGGCCCGGACGGCGGGGCCCGCTGGCTCGGCGCCCCGCCGGTCGGCATCCCCACCGGCGGCGACCCGCTGGAGGTGCTGCGCGCCACCCTGGCGGCACTGCACACCCCGCGCCGGGAGGACGACGGCCTGCCCCCGCTCACCGGCGGCCTGGTCGGCTACCTCGGCTACGACATCGTCCGCCGGCTGGAGAAGCTGCCCGACCTCAACCCGGACGACCTGGGCCTGCCCGAGCTGACCCTGCTGCTCGCCACCGACCTCGCGGTGCTCGACCACACCGACGGCACCGTGCTGCTGATCGCCAACGCCGTCAACCACAACGACCTGGCCAGCGGCGTCGACGAAGCCTGGGCGGACGCGGTGGCCCGGCTGGACGCGATGGAGGCCGAGCTGGCCAAGCCGGTCGACCCCGGCCTGGCCACCTTCACCCCGGCCGGCCCCGGCGAGGTCCGCTCGCCGTTCGGCGGCGAGCCCTACCGCGCCGCCGTGGAGGTGGTCAAGGAGCGGATCCGGGCCGGCGAGGCCTTCCAGGTGGTGCCCTCGCAGCGCTTCGAGGCGCCCTGCCCGGCCTCCGCGCTGGACGTCTACCGGGTGCTGCGCACCACCAACCCCAGCCCGTACATGTACCTGTTCCGCTTCCCCGGGCCGGACGGCGGCTCCGAGGGCGGCTTCGACGTGGTGGGCTCCAGCCCGGAGGCGCTGGTCAAGGTCACCGACGGCGAGGCGATGCTGCACCCGATCGCCGGCACCCGGCACCGCGGCGCCACCCCGCACGAGGACGCGGACCTGGCCGCCGAACTGCTCGCCGACCCCAAGGAGCGGGCCGAGCACCTGATGCTGGTGGACCTCGGCCGCAACGACCTCGGACGGGTCTGCGAGCCGGGCAGCGTCGAGGTGGTCGACTTCATGCAGATCGAGCGCTACAGCCACGTGATGCACATCGTGTCGACGGTGACCGGCAAGGTCGCCCCCGGGCGGACCGCCTTCGACGTGCTGACCGCCTGCTTCCCGGCCGGCACCCTCTCCGGCGCGCCCAAGCCGCGGGCGATGCGGATCATCGAGGAGCTGGAGCCCACCCGCCGCGGCCTGTACGGCGGCTGCGTCGGCTACCTGGACTTCGCCGGGGACTCGGACACCGCGATCGCGATCCGCACCGCGGTGCTGCGCGAGGGCACCGCGTACGTGCAGGCCGGCGCGGGCGTGGTCGCCGACTCCGACCCGTACGGCGAGGACGCCGAGTGCCGCAACAAGGCGGCCGCCGTGCTGCGGGCCGTCGCCACCGCCAATACGCTGCGGACGCCGGAACTGTCCTGAGACGCGAGGGAGGCCGCCGGGATGCCCGAGGTGCCGTACGACGAACTGCGCTGGGAGGTCGTGCGCGGCGCCGCCGGAC
The DNA here is from genome assembly GCF_055575155.1 of Kitasatospora sp. NPDC034533. Lineage (NCBI taxonomy): Bacteria > Bacillati > Actinomycetota > Actinomycetes > Kitasatosporales > Streptomycetaceae > Kitasatospora > Kitasatospora sp. NPDC034533. Next base: position 25,876 of record NZ_JBVITE010000007.1, on the reverse strand, counting down.
AGCTCGGCGAGCAGCCGGCCGGCCACGGCCGGGTGCTGTCGGGGGTCGCGGTCGACTTCCCGGCGGCCCCCGGCGGCCCCGCCCCGGAGGGCGCGGCGGTGTTCGCCCCCGACGTGGCGGTGCTCGCCCGGGACGCCGTCCGCGGCGAGCGGGGCCGGTTCGGCGCGGCCGGGGTGGAGGCCGTGCTGGAGGTGGCCCGGCCGGGACTGGAGCGGGCGGCGAGGGCGTACGCCCACGGCGGCGTGCCGGTGTACCTGGTGGTCGACCCCACGGCGGCGGTCTGCACCGTGCACACCGCGCCCTCGCCGGACGGGGTGTACCGGGAGGCCGAGCGGGTGCCGTTCGGCAACGACGTGTTCCTCCCGCTCGGCGGCCGCACGGTGGTGCTGCGCACGGACGAGTTCCCCACCCCGGGTGCGGAGCCGGGTGTCGGCCGGGGGATAGTGGACGGGTGACCGCTGAGCAGACCCCCGCCCCCGCCACCTCCAGCCGCCGCACCCTCGGCGTGATGCTGCTGCTGACCGTGCTCAGCGCCGTGCTGGTGCTGACCGCGGCCGGGCGGACCTGGGCCGAGGGCCGGGCCGGCACCCTGGACGTGTCCGTCACCGGCGGCAAGATCTCCGAACTGCCCGGCGGGCTGGCCCTGGTGGGCCTCGCCGCGGCGGTCGCGGTGTTCGCGGTGCGCGGCGCCGGCCGGCTGGCGGTCGGCGCGCTGACCCTGCTGGCCGGGCTCGGCGCGGCCGCCGCCGCGGCCGCCGGGGCGGGGGACACCGGCGCGCTGGACGGCGAGGCCGCCGCCAAGCTGGCGCTGACCGGCTCGGCGGCCACCGAGGTCTCGCACACCGGCTGGCCTTGGGTCGCGGTGGCCGGCGGACTGCTGCTGGCCGTGGCCGGACTGCTCACCCTGCGCCACGGCCGGCGCTGGCCGGCCATGGGCAGCCGCTACGAGGCGCCGACCCGCAAGGCCCCGGCGAAGACCGACACGCCCGGTGACCTGTGGAAGGCGCTGGACCGCGGCGAGGACCCGACGGCCGTCTGAACGGCGCGTGTGACGCGATAGACCCGCCACCCCCTTTGGGCCGCCGGTGTGTGGCCCGGCACAATGGAACCCGTCAACCCGCCGGCGGCCCCGCAGGCCCGGCCGGGCCCCGAGAGCCAAGGAGCACCATTCAGATGGCAGCAGCAGCACACGGTCACACCACCGCCGCCTGGACCGGCGTCGTCATCTCCTTCGTCGGTTTCTGCGCCGCGGGCGTCGCGATGATCCTGCCGTCGGTGCTGTTCGTCTGGGTCAGCCTGGCGGTCGTCCTGCTCGGCGGCGTGGTCGGCAAGGCCATGTCGATGGCGGGGCTGGGCAAGCAGCCGAGCGTCAACGTCTACAAGTCGGCCGAGGAGCAGCTCGCGGCCCGTGAGGCCCGCGCCGCCGTCGCCGCCTGACGCGGGGCTCGTCGCACCACACGTTTGTCGTACATCGGAACGGCGGGCGCGCCACGCCCGCCGTTTCGTCGTGTCCGGGCCCGGCACGGGCAGAATCGGGGCGTGAACGCCGCCCCCACCGCCTCCGCCCCGCCGCCCGTGCTGCGCCGGCTGAGCCCGCCGCTGACCGCGCTGGCGGCGGTGGCCGTCCCCACCGCGTACGTCGCCCTGGTGGACCCGAACGTCCCCGGGCACTACCCCGAGTGCCCGTTCCTGACCGCCACCGGCTGGTGGTGCCCCGGCTGCGGGGGTCTGCGCTGCGTCCACGCGCTGACCCGCGGGGACCTCACCGGGGCCCTGCACGACAACGCCGTCGTGGTGCTGCTGGCCGGGGTGCTGGGGGTGCTCTGGCTGCGCTGGGGCTGGGCCGCGCTGACCGGCGGGCCGCCGCCCAGGATCGTCGTCGGGGCCCGGCGCTGGGCGCTGATCGCCTTGCTGGTCCTGGTGTTCACGGTGGTGCGCAACTCGCCGGTCGGGGCGGGGCTGGCGCCGCCGCTGGTCTGACCGGCCGGCGGGCCGCTGCGGCCCGGCCACGGCCCCCGGGCGTGCCCGAGGACGGCCGGGGAACCCGTGCAGAACCGGTGAACCCGCAGCTGAGGGCCGCCGGAGCCGGCGTCCGGTCCGCGAGACGGGGGCGGAACCGGTGCGCCCGGCGCCCCGGGGTGCCGATACCATCGAAGGGCCGGTGGGCCGCTGCCCGCCGACTCGCGCCGACCAACTGGCTGAAAAGATGGGGGCTCCTGAGTGAGTGTGCTCGACTCGATCATCGAAGGGGTCCGCGAGGACCTCGCCGAGCGGCAGGCCCGGGTCTCCCTGGACGAGCTCAAGGCGCTGGCCGCCAGGGCTCCGGAGGCCAAGGACGGCGTCGCCGCCCTCCGGGGCGACGGGGTGCGGGTGATCTGCGAGGTGAAGCGCTCCAGCCCGTCCAAGGGCGCGCTGGCCTCGATCGCCGATCCGGCCGCCCTGGCGGTCGACTACGCGGCCGGCGGCGCCGCCGCGATCAGCGTGCTGACCGAGCAGCGCCGCTTCGGCGGCTCGCTGGCCGACCTGGACGCCGTCCGCGCCGCGGTGGACACCCCGCTGCTGCGCAAGGACTTCATCGTCACCGCCTACCAGCTGTGGGAGGCCCGGGCGCACGGCGCCGACCTCGCGCTGCTGATCGTCGCGGCCCTCGACCAGCCGGCCCTGGTGTCGCTGATCGAGCGCGCCGAGTCGATCGGCCTCACCCCGCTGGTCGAGGTGCACGACGAGGAGGAGATCAAGCGCGCGGTGGACGCCGGCGCCCGGATCATCGGCGTCAACGCCCGCAACCTCAAGACGCTCGAAGTGGACCGCAACACCTTCGAGAACGTCGCCCACGCCATCCCGGACGGCATCGTCAAGGTCGCCGAGTCCGGCGTGCGCGGCCCGCTGGACGTGATCAACTACGCCAACCTCGGCGCCGACGCGGTGCTGGTCGGCGAGGCCCTGGTGACCGGCAAGGACCCGCGGGCCGCGGTCGCCGACCTGGTCGCCGCCGGGGCCCACCCCGCCGTCCGGCACAAGGACTGACGCCGCCCGATGAAGATCGCCGCCCGACTCGCCCCCGGTTGCCGCCCGCGCGGCTGCCGCGCGCCCGCGCGCCGGGTGCTGGGGCGCCGGGTGCGGTACGTCATCGGCTGCGAGCCCGGGCAGGTGCCGGGGCGGCGATGGCGGGTGACGTCCGGCTGACCGGCCGAAGGACCGGGGCAGCCGACCAGACGTCATCGTCGTCCATCTTCGTCAAGGGAAACCACACCATGTCCGAAAAGGACTACCTGCCCGGTGCCCAGGTGCCGGACGCCCGAGGCTACTTCGGCGCGTACGGCGGCCGCTTCATCCCCGAGGCGCTGGTCGCCGCGGTCGAGCAGGTCGCCGAGGAGTACGAGAAGGCCAAGGCCGACCCGGCGTTCGCCGCCGAGCTCGACGGGCTGCTCAAGGACTACACGGGGCGCCCGAGCCCGCTGACCGACGTGCACCGCTTCTCCGCCGAGGCGGGCGGGGCGCGCGTCCTGCTCAAGCGCGAGGACCTCAACCACACCGGCTCGCACAAGATCAACAACGTGCTGGGCCAGGCGCTGCTCACCAAGCGGATGGGCAAGACCCGGATCATCGCCGAGACCGGCGCGGGCCAGCACGGCGTGGCCACCGCCACCGCCTGCGCGCTGTTCGGCTTCGACTGCACCATCTACATGGGCGAGGTCGACACCGAGCGCCAGGCGCTCAACGTGGCCCGGATGCGGATGCTCGGCGCCGAGGTGGTGGCCGTCAAGTCCGGCAGCCGCACGCTCAAGGACGCCATCAACGAGGCGTTCCGGGACTGGGTCGCCAACGTGGACTCCACCCACTACCTGTTCGGCACCGTGGCCGGGCCGCACCCGTTCCCGATGATGGTCCGTGACTTCCACCGGGTCATCGGCGTGGAGGCGCGGCAGCAGGTGCTGGACCGGACCGGGCGGCTGCCCGACGCGGTCGTGGCCTGCGTGGGCGGCGGCTCCAACGCGATGGGGATCTTCCACGAGTTCATCCCGGACGCCGGGGTGCGGCTGCTCGGCTGCGAGGCCGCCGGCGAGGGGGCCGACACGCCCCGGCACGCGGCCACGCTGACCAAGGGGGACCCGGGGGTGCTGCACGGCTCCCGGACGTACGTCCTCCAGGACGAGGACGGGCAGACCATCGAGTCGCACTCGATCTCGGCCGGGCTGGACTACCCGGGCGTCGGGCCGGAGCACGCCTGGCTGAAGGACACCGGGCGGGCGGAGTACCGGCCGGTCACCGACGACGCCGCGATGCGGGCGCTGCGGCTGCTGTCCCGCACCGAGGGCATCATCCCGGCCATCGAGAGCGCCCACGCGCTCGCCGGGGCGCTGGAGCTGGGCCGCGAGCTCGGGCCGGAGGCGACCATCCTGGTGTCGCTGTCCGGGCGCGGGGACAAGGACATGCACACCGCGGCCGAGTACTTCGGGCTGTACGACGAGAAGGCCGGCTCGGGCGACAGTTCCGCCGAGGGGGGTAAGTGATCATGGCGAGCAAGCTGAGCGGTGTCCTGGCGGCGGCCAAGGCGGAAGGCCGGGCCGCGCTGATCGGCTACCTGCCGGCCGGGTTCCCGACCGTGGACGGCGGCATCCGGGCCGTCGAGGCGCTGATCGAGGGCGGCTGCGACGTGGTCGAGGTCGGCCTGCCGCACTCCGACCCGGTGCTCGACGGGGCGGTCATCCAGACCGCGGACGACATCGCGCTGCGCGGCGGGGTGAGGATCAAGGACGTGCTGCGGACCGTCCGGGAGGTCGCCGCCGCGCACCCCGCGGCCGCGGTGCTGGTGATGACGTACTGGAACCCGGTCGACCGCTACGGGGTGGCCCGCTTCGCGGCCGACCTGGCGGCGGCGGGCGGGGCCGGCTGCATCCTGCCGGACCTGCCGGTGGAGGAGTCCGAGGAGTGGCGCAAGGCGGCGGACGAGCACGGGCTGGACACCGTGTTCGTGGTCGCCCCCAGCAGCAAGGACGCCCGGCTGGCGGAGGTCACGGCGGCGGGCAGCGGCTTCGTCTACGCCGCCGCGGTGATGGGCGTGACCGGCACCCGGTCGGCCGTCGGCTCGATGGCGGAGGACCTGGTCGCGCGGACCCGGGCCACCACCGACCTGCCGGTCTGCGTCGGGCTCGGGGTCTCGGACGCGGCGCAGGCGGCGGAGGTCGCGCGGTTCGCCGACGGGGTGATCGTGGGATCGGCGTTCGTCAAGCGCATCCTGGCCGCGGGCGAGGACGAGGCGGCGGCGCTGGACGCGGTGCGGGCCCTGGCCGGGGAGCTGGCCTCGGGCGTGCGCCGGCACTGACGGGACACGCCCAGGCGGCCCCCCGCTCCTTCGGGAGCGGGGGGCCGCCTGCGTTCGGGCGGGCTTCGAAGCGGGGGGTGGACCCGAACGGGTGAACAAGGGGCGGGGACACGCATCGGCCGGGGTTGGGGACCGTTGAGTGGAGGGACGAGTGCACGGACGTGTGCGGGGGGTGACGGGGGCGAGCGGGAAGGGGTGAGCCGGTGGCTGGTCTCCAACGGGCCGTGCTGCTGCGGGCGGCGGCGGCCGGGGTGGCACTCGGCTGCGCGGTCGGGGTGCACACGGAGGTGGGGCACGCCCTGGCCAAGCGGGGGGCCGAGCGGGCGGAGCGGGAGGCGGTGGCCTGCGCGGAGGCGGCCCGGCACCCCGAACTGTTCGAGGCGGGGTGGCTGACGGGGTGTCGATGACGTACGGGCGTTCGGACCATTCGGACGGAACGTCACTCATCCGGCTTAATTCCTGAATCCGGAGGAACCACCCCTCCGTCCGCGCGGTTCCTCAGGGAGTGAACGAGTATCCCGAGGGGGTTTCCCTGATGGCCGCGCAGCCCGGTGGCCCCGCGCCCACGCCCGCGGCGCGGCGACCGGTGCCCGCCTGGAGCGAGTGGCTCGGCACCGCCGTCCGGCTCGGCCTCGCGGTGGTCTGGGGGTGGGCCGGACTGGCCAAGGTCTCCGATCCGGCGGAGGCCGCCCAGGCCGTCCGGGCCTACGAGATCCTGCCCGAGGGCCTGGTCAAGCCGATCGGCTACGGCCTGCCCTTCCTGGAGCTGGCGCTCGCCCTGCTGCTGGTGGTCGGCCTCGGCGTCCGGCTGGTCGCCGGGGTCTCCGCGCTGCTCCTGCTCGTCTTCATCGCCGGGATCGCCTCCGCCTGGGCGCGCGGCATCTCGATCGACTGCGGCTGCTTCGGCGGCGGCGGGCACGTCGACGAGTCCCGGACGGAGTACCTCCAGGAGATCCTGCGCGACACCGGATTCCTGGTGCTGGCCGGGTGGCTGCTGTGGCGGCCCCGCACCCGGCTGTCGGCCGACGGCTGGCTGGCGAGCTGACCCCCACATCCCTGCACCCGACGAAGGCTCCCCGACCGTGGATGTCAAGGCAATGAGCGAGAAGAACCGAGAAGGCAAGCGCACCGCCCGCGAGCGGATGCTGGAACAGCGGGCGGCCGAGGAGGTGTCCTCCCGGCGCAGGAAGAAGCTGGTCGTCGGCGGCTCCGTGCTCGCCGTGATCGCCGCCGCCGTGATCGCCGGCGTCGTGGTGCAGAACCAGCGCTCCAAGCCGGAGACCCCGGTCGCCGCCCCCGCCGGGACGATCGGCGACAAGAACCTGGTCATCCCGGTCGGCGCCGGCAACGCCCCCTCCGTCCTCACCGTCTACGAGGACCCGCGCTGCCCCGCCTGCGGCACCTTCGAGCGCGAGTTCTCGGCGACCATCGACCAGCTGGAGGACGCCGGGAAGATCTTCACCAACTACCACATCGTGTCGTTCATCGACCGGGCCGTGCCGGGCAAGGGCTCCAGGACGGGCGCCAACGCGCTGGGCTGTGCCCAGGACGCCGGGCACTTCCGGGACCTCCACGACGTGCTGTACCGCAACCAGCCGGACGAGACCAACGACGCCTTCGGCGACAAGGCCGTGCTGCTGAACCTGGCCAAGCAGGTCAACGGCCTGGACACCCCCGGATTCCAGTCCTGCGTCAAGGACAACAAGTTCGGCGGGTGGGTCTCCGCGGTGCAGCAGGACTTCGACAAGTCCAGCTTCAAGTCCACCCCGACGGTGCTGCTCAACGGCCAGCCGATCTACCCCAGGAACGGCGGCGGCGAGGAGATCACGCCGGCGAACCTGGTGAAGTGGGTGGACGCCGCGAACGAGGGCAAGCAGCTCGGCACGGCGGGCTCGCACGGACAGACGCCGGCCCCCACCAGCACCGCTTCGGAGGCCAACAACCCGTCGCCGAACGCCGGCTGAGCCCACCACGCCGCGCCGCCCCCTCCCCGTCCGGAGGGGGCGGCGCCGTCCCGTTGTTCGGATTCTGTGACCCCGGAGGTGTCCGACGGGGCCGCCGGACCCTGTAGCGTCGGAACCGCCATGGATATCGCCTACATTCCCAGCCCGTCGCGGGGCGTCCTGCACCTCGGACCGATCCCGCTGCGCGCTTACGCCTTCTGCATCATCCTCGGTGTCCTCCTCGCCGTCTGGCTCGGCAGCAGGCGTTGGGTCGCCCGGGGCGGTGCCAAGCACACCGTCGGCGACATCGCGGTGTGGGCCGTGCCGTTCGGCCTCGTCGGCGGACGCCTCTACCACGTGATCACCGACGGCGGCCGACTGTACTTCGCCGACGGGAAGAACCCCTGGGACGCCCTCAAGATCTGGCAGGGCGGCCTCGGCATCTGGGGCGCGATCACGCTGGGCGCGGTCGGCGCCTGGATCGGCGCCCGCCGGCGCGGCGTGCCGCTGCCCGCGTACGCCGACGCCATCGCGCCGGGCATCGCGCTCGCGCAGGCGGTGGGCCGCTGGGGCAACTACTTCAACCAGGAGCTCTACGGCCGGTCCACCACCCTGCCGTGGGGCCTGGAGATCCACAAGACGCTGCCCGGCGGCGAGGTCGAGCAGGGCGTCTACCACCCGACCTTCCTGTACGAGTCGCTCTGGTGCGTCGGCGTCGCGCTGCTGGTCATGTGGGCGGACCGCCGCTTCGAGCTGGGCCACGGCCGGGCGTTCGCGGTGTACGTGGCCGCGTACACCGCCGGCCGGTTCTGGATCGAGTGGCTGCGCATCGACGACGCGCACGTCTACTTCGGCCTGCGGCTGAACGACTGGGTGTCCATCGCGGTGTTCCTCGGCGCGGTGGCGTACATCGTGATCGTGGGCAGGAAGCGGCCCGGGCGGGAGGATCCGGCGAGCATCGACCCGGCCGCGCGGGCGGAGCAGGACGCCGAGGACGGCGACAAGGGCGTGAAGGTGGCGAAGTCGGCCGGGGAGAAGGCCGACGGGATGACCGGCGGGAAGCCGGTGACGACCGCCGAGGCGGCCGGAAAGGACGCCGGGAACCCGATCTGACCTGGGCCTTCCCCCATCGGGGCCACCCCTCGCGAGGCTCGCGAAGGGTGGCCCCGATGGTGTTCGGACAGCCTTACTTTGCTGGAAATGCCCAGGTCAGCCCAGCTACGGTCAAGGCGGACGAACCGACACAGGAGGGGAACGACGATGAGCGCGATCACTGTGGAGCCCGACGCCGGACACCAGCCCCGGATACCCGCGGCCGACCACCACCGGGACGTCAACGGGGGCTGGCTGCGCCCGGCCGTGTTCGGGGCGGTGGACGGGCTGGTCTCCAACTTCGCCCTGATGACCGGCGTGGTCGGCGGCGCGGTGTCCAACGGGACGGTGATCCTCACCGGGCTGGCGGGCCTGGCGGCCGGCGCCTGCTCGATGGCGGCGGGGGAGTACACCTCGGTGGCCTCGCAGCGGGAGCTGGTGCAGGCCGAGATCGAGGTCGAGCGGCTGGAGCTGACCCGCAACCCGCACGGCGAGCTGGCCGAACTGGCCCAGCTGTACGTCTCGCGCGGGGTGGACCCGGAGCTGGCCCACGAGGTGGCCCGGCAGCTGTCCGCGGACCCGGAGCTGGCCCTGGAGGTGCACGCCCGCGAGGAGCTGGGCATCGACCCGACCGACCTGCCCTCGCCGCTGGTCGCGGCCGGCTCGTCATTCCTGTGCTTCGCGCTCGGCGCGCTGCTGCCGCTGCTGCCCTACCTGCTGGGGGCGACCACGCTGCTGCCCGCCCTGCTGCTGGCCGCCGCCGGGCTGTTCCTCTGCGGCGCCGTGGTGGCCCGGGTGACGGCGCGCAGCTGGTGGTTCAGCGGGCTGCGGCAGCTGGTCCTGGGCGGGGCGGCGGCCGGGGTGACCTACCTGCTCGGGTGGCTGATCGGCGGGCACCTGGGATGAGCCGGAGGTATGCATGACTATGCTGCCGAGTGCGTGACGTTTCACACATGAGGGTCCGGCGACGCCTGGCCTAGTCTCATCATCCGGGCCGCCGCGCCGCGGATTCCCATCCGCGGGCGGGCTCCCGGAATGGATTCGCAGGCGGCCGTGACCGGCTTCCGTAACGGCCGGGTTCCGCCCCTGTTTCGGGCCGCGGACGGTTGGGCACAATCGTCGGGACGCGCACCGCGGCGCGTCCTCCCCCACACCTTCTGACCTGCGCGGCGTCCCGCCATCCGGACGGATATTCCGCTTCTCAGGGTCATGGGCATCATGTAACTTGCACCCACGCACCACCGCATCAGGGCCAGCGTCGTCCCTACTTGCACCAACTTGCCGAAAGACGACGACGGGAGAGCCGATGCTGTCCGCATCCACGCACTCCGCCAACGAGCCCCAGGCCGGCGCCACCCGCCGGCCGTACGCGCTCGTGCCGGATGCCCGACCTGCTGCGCAGGGCCTGTACGACCCGCGGAACGAGCACGACGCCTGTGGCGTCGGCTTCGTCGCCACGCTCACCGGCATCGCCGACCACACCATCGTCGAGCAGGCGCTGAACGTCCTGCGCAACCTGGAGCACCGCGGCGCCACCGGCGCCGACCCGGACTCCGGCGACGGCGCCGGCATCCTCACCCAGATCCCGGACGCCTTCCTGCGCGGGAAGGTCCCCTTCGAGCTCCCGGCGGCCGGGTCCTACGCCGTCGGCATCGCCTTCCTGCCGGACGAGGACGCGGCGGACGCCGCCGCCGTCGCGCGGATCGAGGGCATCGCGGCCGAGGAGGGACTGACCGTCCTCGGCTGGCGCGACGTCCCGGTCACCCCGGACCTGCTCGGCGCCGCCGCGCGCGGTGTGATGCCGCGCTTCCGGCAGGTCTTCCTGTCCCAGGGGGAGAAGGCCGGGATCGAGCTGGACCGGATCGCCTTCGTGGTCCGCAAGCGCGCCGAGCGTGAGGCCGGGGTGTACTTCCCCTCGCTGTCCGCGCGCACCATCGTCTACAAGGGCATGCTGACCACCGGCCAGCTCGAACCCTTCTTCCCCGACCTGTCGGACCGCACCTACGCCTCCGCCATCGGCCTGGTGCACTCGCGGTTCTCCACCAACACCTTCCCGAGCTGGCCGCTCGCCCACCCGTACCGCTTCGTCGCCCACAACGGCGAGATCAACACGGTCAAGGGCAACCGCAACTGGATGCGCGCCCGGGAGTCGCAGCTCGCCACCGACCTGATCCCGGGCGACCTCAGCCGGATCTTCCCGATCTGCACCCCGGACCACTCCGACTCCGCCTCCTTCGACGAGGTCCTGGAACTGCTCCACCTCGGCGGCCGCTCGCTGCCGCACTCGGTGCTGATGATGATCCCGGAGGCGTGGGAGAACCACGCCACCATGAGCCCGGCCCGCCGCGCCTTCTACCAGTACCACTCCAACCTGATGGAGCCCTGGGACGGCCCGGCCTGCGTCACCTTCACCGACGGCACCCAGATCGGCGCCGTGCTCGACCGCAACGGCCTGCGCCCGGCCCGGTACTGGATCACCGAGGACGGCCTGGTCGTCCTCTCCTCCGAGGTCGGCGTGCTCGACATCGACCAGGAGAAGGTCGCCAGGAAGGGCCGCCTCCAGCCCGGCCGGATGTTCCTGGTGGACACCGCCCAGGGCCGGATCGTCGAGGACGAGGAGATCAAGTCCGCCCTCGCCGCCGAGCACCCGTACGAGGAGTGGGTGGCCGGCGGTCAGATCCAGCTCGCCAAGCTGCCCGAGCGCGAGCACATCGCCCACACCCACGCCTCCGTCACCCGCCGTCAGCAGACCTTCGGGTACACCGAGGAGGAGCTGCGGGTCATCCTCGCGCCGATGGCGCGCACCGGCGCCGAGGCCCTCGGCTCGATGGGCACCGACTCGCCGATCGCCGCGCTGAGCGAGAAGCCGCGCCTGCTGTTCGACTACTTCGTGCAGCTCTTCGCCCAGGTCACCAACCCGCCGCTGGACGCCATCCGCGAGGAGCTCGTCACCTCGCTGCTGTCCAACCTCGGCCCCGAGGGCAACCTGCTGGCCGCCGAGGCCGCCTCCTGCCGCTCGGTCGGCATCACCTTCCCGGTGATCGACAACGACGAGCTGGCCAAGCTCGTCCACATCAACGCCGACGGCGACCAGCCCGGCCTCAAGGCCGTCACGCTCTCCGGCCTCTACAAGGTCGCCGGCGGCGGCGAGGCCCTGGCCTCCCGGCTCGCGGCGATCGCCGCCGAGGCCGACGCCGCCATCGCCGACGGCGCCCGGATCATCGTGCTCTCCGACCGGCACTCCGACGCCGAGCACGCCCCGATCCCCTCGCTGCTGCTCACCTCGGCCGTCCACCACCACCTGATCCGCACCAAGCAGCGCACCCAGGTGTCGCTGCTGGTCGAGGCCGGCGACGTCCGCGAGGTGCACCACGTGGCGCTGCTGATCGGCTACGGCGCCGGGGCGGTCAACCCGTACCTGGCCATGGAGTCGGTCGAGGACCTGGTCGCCCAGGGGGTCTTCATCCAGGGCGTCGAGGCCGAGAAGGCGATCAAGAACCTGATCAAGGCGCTCGGCAAGGGCGTGCTCAAGGTCATGTCCAAGATGGGCATCTCCACCGTCGCCTCCTACCGCGGCGCCCAGGTCTTCGAGGCCATCGGCCTCTCCCAGGACCTGGTCGACGGCTACTTCGCCGGCACCACCACCAAGCTCGGCGGCATCGGCCTGGACGAGATCGCCAGGGAGACCGCCGCCCGGCACGCCAAGGCCTACCCGGCCTCCGGCATCCCGGCCGCGCACCGCGCGCTGGAGATCGGCGGCGAGTACCAGTGGCGCCGCGAGGGCGAGCCGCACCTGTTCGACCCGGACACCGTCTTCCGCCTCCAGCACTCCACCCGCAACCGCCGGTACGACATCTTCAAGCAGTACACCGACCGGGTGAACGAGCAGTCCGAGCGCCTGATGACGCTGCGCGGCCTGTTCCAACTGGACGGGCGCGGCCGCGCGCCCATCCCGGTCGAGGAGGTCGAGCCGGTCTCCGAGATCGTCAAGCGCTTCTCCACCGGCGCCATGTCGTACGGCTCGATCTCGCGCGAGGCCCACGAGACCCTCGCGATCGCGATGAACCGCCTCGGCGGCAAGTCCAACACCGGCGAGGGCGGCGAGGACCCGGACCGCCTGTACGACCCGGAGCGCCGCTCGGCCATCAAGCAGGTCGCCTCCGGCCGGTTCGGCGTCACCTCCGAGTACCTGGTCAACGCGGACGACATCCAGATCAAGATGGCCCAGGGCGCCAAGCCCGGCGAGGGCGGCCAGCTGCCCGGCCACAAGGTGTACCCCTGGGTCGCCGGCACCCGGCACTCCACCCCGGGCGTCGGCCTCATCTCGCCGCCGCCGCACCACGACATCTACTCGATCGAGGACCTGGCGCAGCTGATCCACGACCTCAAGAACGCCAACCCGGCGGCCCGCATCCACGTGAAGCTGGTCTCCGAGGTCGGCGTCGGCACGGTCGCCGCGGGCGTCTCCAAGGCGCACGCGGACGTCGTCCTGATCTCCGGCCACGACGGCGGCACCGGCGCCTCCCCGCTGACCTCGCTCAAGCACGCCGGCGGACCCTGGGAGCTCGGCCTCGCCGAGACCCAGCAGACGCTGCTGCTCAACGGGCTGCGCGAGCGCATCGTGGTCCAGACCGACGGCCAGCTGAAGACCGGCCGCGACGTGGTGATCGCCGCGCTGCTCGGCGCCGAGGAGTTCGGCTTCGCAACCGCCCCGCTGGTGGTCTCCGGCTGCATCATGATGCGCGTCTGCCACCTGGACACCTGCCCGGTCGGCGTCGCCACCCAGAACCCGGTGCTGCGCGAGCGCTTCACCGGCAAGCCCGAGTTCGTGGTCAACTTCTTCGAGTTCATCGCCGAGGAGGTCCGCGAGATCCTGGCCTCGCTGGGCTTCCGCTCGATCGAGGAGGCCGTCGGCCGCGCCGAGCACATCGACGCCCGGGCCGCGATCGACCACTGGAAGGCCGCCGGGCTCGACCTCGCCCCGCTCTTCCACGTGCCGGCGCTGCCCGAGGGGGCGGCCCGCCACCGCACCACCACCCAGGACCACGCGCTCGACAAGGCCCTGGACAACCGGCTGATCGAGCTCGCCGAGGACGCGCTGGAGCGCGGCGAGAGCGTCCGCATCCAGCTGCCGATCCGCAACGTCAACCGCACCGTCGGCACCATGCTCGGCCACGAGGTGACCAAGCGGTACCGCGGCGAGGGCCTGCCGGAGGGGACCATCGACGTCACCTTCACCGGCTCCGCCGGGCAGTCCTTCGGCGCCTTCCTGCCGCGCGGCGTGACCCTGCGGCTGGAGGGCGACGCGAACGACTACGTCGGCAAGGGCCTGTCCGGCGGCGTGATCGTCGTCCGCCCGGCCCGCGAGGCGGCGGCCATCGGCAACGACGCCCAGAACCACGTCATCGCCGGCAACACCATCGGCTACGGCGCCACCTCGGGCCGCATCCACCTGCGCGGCAAGGCCGGCGAGCGCTTCGCCGTCCGCAACTCCGGCGCCACCCTCGTCGTCGAGGGCGTGGGCGACCACGGCCTGGAGTACATGACCGGCGGCCGGGTCGTCGTCCTCGGCGAGACCGGGCGCAACCTCGCGGCCGGCATGTCCGGCGGCATCGCGTACGTCCTCGACCTGCGCCCCGCCAACGTCAACGACGGCATGGTGGGCATCGAGGCCCCCACCGCCGCCGACCGCGACTGGCTGCGCGAGGCCGTGCAGCAGCACTACGAGGAGACCGGCTCCACCGTCGCCGCCGAACTCCTGGCGGACTGGGGCAGCGGCGTCTCCCGCTTCTCCAAGATCATGCCGACCGACTACAAGGCAGTGCTCGCCGCCAAGGACGCCGCTGAGCGCGATGGCCTCTCCGAGGCCGAGACCACCGCGAAGATGATGGAGGCGGCTAATGGCTGACCCCAAGGGCTTCCTGACCACGCCCAAGCAGCTGGCCGAGCGGCGTCCCGTGGACGTCCGCATCCGGGACTGGAACGAGGTCTACGTCGAGCGCAGCCTGCTGCCGATCATCACCAAGCAGGCCGGCCGCTGCATGGACTGCGGCATCCCGTTCTGCCACAACGGCTGCCCGCTCGGGAACCTCATCCCCGAGTGGAACGACCTCGCCTACCGGGACGACTTCACCGGCGCGATCGAGCGGCTGCACGCCACCAACAACTTCCCGGAGTTCACCGGCCGCCTGTGCCCGGCTCCGTGCGAGTCCGCGTGCGTCCTCGGCATCAACCAGGACGCGGTGACCATCAAGAACGTCGAGGTCACCATCATCGACAAGGCCTGGGACCGAGGCGGGGTCACCCCCCAGGTGCCCGAGCGGCTGTCCGGCAAGACCGTCGCCGTGATCGGCTCCGGCCCGGCCGGCCTCGCCGCCGCCCAGCAGCTCACCCGGGCCGGGCACACCGTGGTGGTCTACGAGCGGGCCGACCGGATCGGCGGACTGCTGCGCTACGGCATCCCCGAGTTCAAGATGGAGAAGCGCCACATCAACCGCCGCATCGAGCAGATGCGGGCGGAGGGCACCCGGTTCCGCACCGGCGTCCACGTCGGCGAGGACATCACCGGGCAGCAACTGCGCGAGCGCTTCGACGCCGTGGTGGTCGCCGCCGGCGCCACCACCGCCCGCGACCTGCCGGTGCCCGGGCGCGAGCTCAAGGGCATCCACCAGGCCATGGAGTACCTGCCGCTGGCCAACAAGGTGCAGGAGGGCGACTTCGTGGAGTCGCCGATCAGCGCCAAGGGCAAGCACGTGGTCGTGATCGGCGGCGGCGACACCGGCGCGGACTGCGTCGGCACCGCCCACCGCCAGGGCGCGGCGTCCGTCACCCAGCTGGAGATCATGCCGCGGCCCGGCGAGGAGCGGCCCGGCCACCAGCCGTGGCCGACCATGCCCATGACGTACAAGGTCACCTCCGCGCACGAGGAGGGCGGCGAGCGGATCTACTCCGTCAGCACCACCCACTTCAGCGGCGACGAGGACGGCAACGTCCGGGAACTGCACCTGGTCGAGGTGGAGTTCAAGGACGGCCGGTTCGAACCCGTGCCGGGCACCGAGCGGGCCATCCCGGCCCAGCTGGTCACCCTGGCCATGGGCTTCACCGGGACCGACGTCCGGAACGGGCTGGTCGAGCAGCTGGGAGTGGACCTCGACGCGCGCGGTAACATTGCCCGCGACGGCCGGTTCGCCACCAATGTCGATGGCGTGTACGTCTGCGGAGACGCCGGCCGAGGCCAGTCGCTGATCGTCTGGGCCATCGCGGAGGGCCGTTCGGCCGCCGCCGCGGTGGACAGGTACCTGGGCGGCAAGACCCCGCTTCCCGCCCCGATCCGGCCCACGGACCGCCCCCTGGTGGTCTGACGGACGGACGGTCCGACCGGCCCCCACCGAACGCCCGGCGCCGCATCGCCGGGAGCTCAACCCGCTGCTCCCGCCAGTGTCGCCGGGCCAACGCGGTCTCCTGGCGCCTGCCCTCTTCCCCGACCAGTTGGAGGGCGGGCGCCGTCGCGTCCTGCCAGGCGTTCCGTGGCGCTCCGTTGCGTCCCGTGGTGCCCGGGACCGGAGAAGCCGCTTCCGGACCGGCGTCAACTCTCGGACAAACAAGCGGAGTTGCCCGCCTCCCCGAGCGGTTCCCGATCGATGGGCTGTTGTTCGTCGGTGCCAGGTGGCAGACTGCCGCCGACGGCCGGGGGGCTGGTCTAGCGCGGAGGATGACGTCGATGGGCACGACTCAGGCAGGCGGGGGCGCCACCGTACGGCGCCTGCAGCTCGGCACCCAGTTGCGCAAGCTCCGCGAGGCCAGAGGCGTCAGCCGGGAGGAGGCCGGGTACTCGATCCGGGCCTCCGAGTCCAAGATCAGCCGGATGGAGCTCGGCCGGGTCGGCTTCAAGGAGCGCGACGTGGCCGACCTGCTCACCCTCTACGGGGTCGAGGCCGAACACGAGCGCGCCGGCGTCCTCGGACTGCTGCGCGACGCCAACACCAGCTCCTGGTGGCACGAGTACGGCGACGTCCTGCCCGGCTGGTTCCAGAACTACCTGGGGCTGGAGGAGGCCGCGGCCGAGATCCGCAGCTACGAGGTCCAGTTCGTCCACGGGCTGCTCCAGACCGCCGACTACGCCCGCGCCGTGGTCACCGCCGGCTGCCACGCCGCCGGCCCGGAGGAGATCGACCGCCGGGTCGACGTCCGGCTCAAGCGGCAGGCGGTGCTGACCGGCGAGCGCGCGCCGCAGCTGGTCGCCGTGCTGGACGAGGCCGCGCTGCGCCGCCCCTGGGGCGGGCCCGAGCAGATGCGCGGCCAGCTGGACCGGCTGCTGGAGCTCGGCGAGCTGCCCAACGTCCGGCTCCAGGTGCTGCCGCTGGGCAACGCCGGGCTGAGCGCGGAGAGCGGCGCCTTCACCGTCCTGGGCTTCGCCGAGGCCGAGTTGGCGGACGTGGTGTACCTGGAGCAGTTCACCACCGCGCTCTACCTCGACAAGCCCGCGGAGGTGGCCGAGTACCGGCAGGCGATGGACGATCTGGTCGCCGACAGCCTCAGCCCGGAGAAGACCCGGGATCTGTTGCACGAGGTACGCCAGGAGCTTTAATACGTCAGTACGATGAGATCCCATCAGGTCGGTGCATGAGAGGGATCAGATGTCGTACTTCTCCGAGTTGGCGCTGCAGTACATCGACGGCGAGTGGCGCAGTGGCAGCGGCTCCTGGGACATCGTCGACGTCGACCCCTACACCGGGGACAAGCTCGCCGCGATCACCGTCGCCACCACCGCCGAGGTCGACCAGGCCTACCGCGCCGCCGAGCGCGCCCAGAAGGAGTGGGCGGCCACCAACCCGTACCGGCGGCGGGTGGTCTTCGAGCGCGCGCTGCGGCTGGTGGAGGAGCGCGAGCCGGAGATCGTCCAGGCGATCATGGCCGAACTCGGCGGCACCGCGCTGAAGGCGGGCTTCGAACTCTCCCTGGTCAAGGACGTGCTGCGGGACTGCCTGCACCAGTCGGTGGCCCCCGAGGGCCGGCTGCTGACCTCGCCCGCCCAGGGCCGGGAGAACCGGCTCTACCGGCTGCCGGTCGGCGTCGTCGGTGTGATCAGCCCCTTCAACTTCCCGCTGTTCCTGGCCCTCAAGGCCGTCGCCCCGGCCCTCGCGCTCGGCAACGGCGTCGTCCTCAAGCCGCACCAGGAGACCCCGGTGGTCGGCGGCGGACTGATCGCCAAGATCTTCGAGGACGCGGGCCTGCCGCCCGGCCTGCTGAACGTGGTGATCACCGACATCGCCGAGATCGGCGACAGCTTCATCGAGCACCCGGTGCCCAAGGTGATCTCCTTCACCGGCTCCGACCGGGTCGGCCGGCACGTCGCCACCGTCGCCGCCGGGCACTTCAAGCGGACCGTCCTGGAACTCGGCGGCAACAGCGCGCTGATCGTGCTGGACGACGCCGACGTCGACCACGCCGTGGACGCCGCGGTGTTCAGCCGCTTCGTCCACCAGGGGCAGGTCTGCATGGCGGCCAACCGGGTGCTGGTGGACCGGGCCGTCGAGGCCGAGTTCACCGAGAAGTTCGTCGCCAAGGTGGCCTCGCTCACCGTCGGCGACCCCAGGGACCCGGCCACCCACATCGGCCCGCTGATCAACCCCGTCCAGGCCGACTCCCTCAACGCCCAGGTCGACCAGGCCGTCGCGGCCGGCGCCACCGCGCTGCTGCGCGGCCCCAAGGTCGGCAGCCTGATGGGCCCGGTGGTGCTCAGCGGACTGCCGCAGGACGCGCCGATCCTGCGCAACGAACTCTTCGGCCCGGTGGTGCTGCTGGTGCCCTTCGACGGCGAGGACGAGGCCGTACGGATAGCCAACGACACCCCGTTCGGGCTCAGCGGCGCGGTGCACACCGCCGACGTCGACCGCGGCGTGAAGCTCGCCCAGCGGATCGAGACTGGCATGATCCACGTCAACGGCGGCACCATCGCCGACGAGCCTGGCGTCCCCTTCGGCGGCGAGAAGAACTCCGGCGTCGGCCGCCTCAACGGCGAGGCCACGGTGGAGGCCTTCACCACCGTGAAGTGGATCTCCGTCCAGCACGAGCGCGCCGTCTTCCCCTTCTGACCCGCGGAACCCCGGAACGGCCCGGGCCCCGGCGAATCCGCCGGGGCCCGGGCCGTCAGGAGGGGAAGCGGACCAGGCCGCCGGTCAGAAGACCGGCTGGCCGGCCCGGACGAGGCGCCAGGAGTCGGTGAAGAAGTCGGCGGGGTCGATGGTGCCCTTGGCCTTCACCCAGGCGATCATGGTGTTGCGGATCTCGTCGGAGTCCGACCAGACCACCTTCGCCTTGGCGACGTGCGGGAAGTTGCCGCCGCCGTTGGCGCGGTAGTTGTTGACGGCGAGGACGAACTCGGCGGCCGGGTCGATCGGCTTGCCCTGGAAGGACAGGTTGACGATCCGCTGGCCCTTCGGCTGGGCGATGTCGATGTCGTAGCTCAGGCCGTAGACCGAGTCGTAGTTGTAGTCCGGGGTGGCCTCGGCGTTGGTCAGCTTGTCCTTGTCGACCGCCGCGTCCGGGGCGAGCTGGTTGTAGTACTTCGCCGAGTACTCCAGGTAGTCCTTGAGCTGGGCGCCCGTCAGGACGCGGGCCTCCAGGGTGTTCTCGTAGATGTACAGGCCCGCGGCGTCGCGCAGCTTGACCTGGCCGGCCGGGATCAGCGCGGTGCGGTTGAACGGGGCGGCCTGGGCCAGCACCGGGAGGTTGGCGTACGGCCCGCCCGCCAGCGCGGCCTTGACCTGGTCCGCCTGGACCTTGCCGATCAGGTCGATGATCGGGGTGGCCCGGAACGGGGCCTCGGCGATCGACAGCGCGATCTTGCCGGACCCGATGACCTGGTTGACGTACGCCACGACCTTCTTGTGCTGCTTGGCGACCGCCTTGGTGATCTCCGGGTTCTCCGGCACCGTGTTGGAGTTCAGCAGCCGCGAGGAGAGCGAGGTGACCGTCCAGGCACCGGCCGCGAACTCGGCCTCGAAGTCGAAGCAGGTCAGGCGCTGGCCGTAGCAGAGCGGCTCGGAGAGCACGACCGTCTTGCCGGTCTTCTTGTTGACGACCAGGCGCTGCGGGATCTCCTTGTGGGCGTGGCCCACCAGCACCGCGTCGATGCCGGGGACGGTCGCCGCCAGCTCGACCGCGGCGTTCTCGGCCCACGGCAGCTGGTCGCCCCAGGTCGTCGCCTCGTCGCAGCCGGTGTGCGCCGAGACCACGACGACGTCCGCGCCCGCCGCCTTGACCTTCGGCACCCAGGTGGCGGCGGTCTCGACGATGCCCGGGAAGACCATCTTGCCGCTGACGTTGGCCTTGTCCCAGATAGCGATGCCCGGGTTGGTCAGGCCGAGGATGCCGACCCGCAGCGGCCGGCCCTCGCCCAGGTGCAGCTCCTTGATCACGAAGGGCTTGAAGGCCGGCTTCTCGTTCTTCGCGTACAGCGCGTTGGCGCCCAGCAGCGGGAACTCCAGCTGCTCCTCGTAGGCCCTCAGGAGCGGGATGCCGTAGTTGAACTCGTGGTTGCCGAGCGCGGCGGCGTCGTACTCCATGAGGTTCATGGCGACGGCCATCGGGTGGTCCGGCACGGTGTCGGCGTCGCTGAGGATCGAGTCGATCCGGGCGTAGTAGTAGGACAGCTGGGTGCCCTGGATGGTGTCACCGGAGTCGATCAGCAGGCAGCGGTCCCAGCCCTTCTCCTCGCGCACCTGGTTGGCCAGGGTGGAGATCTTGGCGAGGCCGACCGCGTTGTGGGCCTTGTCGGTGTACTCGGCGTCGGTGAAGTAGTCCCAGTTGAGCACCCGGCCGTGGAGGTCGGTGGTGCCCATGACGGTGAAGGCCTGCTTGCGCGGCTTGCGCTGCGGGCCCTTGGCGGCCGCCGTGTCCGGCTGGGCCGCCGCGGCGGAGGGGGCGGCGGCCAGGGTGGCGCCACCGGCCAGGGCGGCGCCGGCGGCGGTGGCGGCGGACCGGGTGACGAAGTCACGGCGGTTCAGGGGCATGGACGACTCTCCCGAGTGGGCGACGGCGGATGGGCCGTCAGCTGGTGTGCGTGAGCAAGAAGTACGCGTCCCCGCATCGACGCGCGTAGAGGGACGCGCGTAGCAGTGTGCCGTGCGGGCCGGGGTGCTGGATAGTCCCCGAACCTGTCCGGGAGGTGAGATCTTGGCGACTCGTTCGTGACGGGAACGGGGGAGGTGTGGGGTGACGGGGCCGGCCCCCCGGAGGACGGATCAGGACAGTTCGCCCACCAGCCGGTCGATCTCCCGGCCCAGCTCGACCGCCGGGTCCGGGGCGTCCGGGCCCGCCCAGGGCTGCCAGGTCCGCGCCCGGAGGTAGCCGGCCACCGCGACCGGCAGCCGGTGCCGGACGATCCGCTCCGCCACCGGGCCCGGCCCGGCCGTGCGCAGCGCCGCCAGCAGGCCGTCCACGCCGGCCGAGGGCGGCAGCGGCACGCCGCCCAGGTAGGCGGCCAGCTCCTCCAGCTCCGGGTCGGGCGCGGGGGGCCGTGCCGGGGGCTGGACGGACGGCTGGACGGGTGGTTGGACGGGCGGCTGGGCCGGGGGCGCGGCGGAGAGCTCCGCGGAGACCTCCGCGAGGAGGGCCGCGACGCCCTCCTCGGGGTGCCCGGAGGCCGCGCTCCCCGGCGCCGGCGCCGGAGCCGCCTCCCGGCGGGCCGCCGGGGCGGGCGTCAGCAGCGCGCCCACCCCGTACAGTCCGGCCACGACCCCCGGCCACCAGGCCCCGCCCAGCCCGGCGAAGTGCAGCCCCAGACCGACCGCGCCGCCCGCGCAGCCGACCAGGTTGCGGGTCGACTCCAGGTAGCGCAGCGTCCGGGCGCCGAGGCCGTCGCCGCCAGTGCCACGGCCGCCGCCACCGGCTCCGCCACCGCCCCTGTCACTGGTAGCCACGGATCTCCTCGAACACCCCGTCCAGCGACCCCGTCCCGTCGAACAGCTTGCCGCCGCTGAGGTCCGCGATCCCCTGGAGCTGGCTCACCGCCGCCTCCCCGAACTTGATCGGGAACACCGGGATCGCCTTCTCCCCGGGCGGCAGCCCGTCGTGGAACCGCTTGAACTCGGCGTCCGTCGCCCCGGCGTTGCTCTCCCCGTCGGTCATCAGCACGATCGAGGTGAACCGGTCGTCACCGGCCGCCGCCTGCTGGCGCTCGATCACCTTGTACGCCTCCTCCAGAGAGGAGTACAGCGCCGTCCCGCCCGAGGCGGCCAGCGACTGCACGTCCGCGTCGATCGAGGCCAGCTCCGCCTCCGGGCCCGGCTTGCCGCCGGAGGCCGGCACCACGTGGGTCCTGGTCCACTTCACCGCGGAGGCGAAGGAGAGCAGCGTGATCTCCTCGCGGTCCCGGAAGCGGCGCACCCCGCGGGTGTCGTCCGCGCCGGTCAGCCGGCCCAGCGCGCTCTTCAGCGCGGCGATCCGCGAGCCCTCCATCGAGCCCGAGGTGTCCAGCACGTACACCGTCCGGGACGGGCGGCGCAGCTCGTTCTGGTACGCGGCCAGCAGACCGTCCGCGACCTCCCGGGTGCCCGGGAACGGCAGCTCCCGGCGGCGCTCCGAGGGCAGCCCGGCGGCGGGGGACGCGCCCGCCGTCACCGGGCGGCGCAGCGTCGTCTCGGAGATGCGCTTCTGCACGTCCTCCTTGAGCAGGTAGGCGGTCAGCCGCTGGAAGGCGTCGCGCTGGTCCGGCGCGGCGGAGGACATCAGCGAGAGCGGGTAGTCCGCCGACACCACGCCGTCCACCGGCCGTACCACCGTCAACTGCTGCTGCGGCGGCAGCGTCCGGTTCAGCGACAGCAGCACCGACTCGTAGTTCACCAGCGCGCTCACCGTGCCCGACTCGGCCCGGGTGTACGCCTGCGCCAGCCAGCCCGAGGAGCCGGAGGTCAGCTTCTGGCCCTTGAAGAACTCCTTCAGCTGCGGGCCCGCCTTCTGCACGTCCGCGTCGGTCAGCGCCGCGCCCGCGCCGGAGAAGGCCGACGCCACCGCGACCAGGGTGGAGAAGCCCGAGTTGGACCGGGACGGGTCGGCCATCCCGTACGGCAGCCGGCCGGCCGCGGCCGCCTCGCCGACCTGCGCCCAGGTGACCTTGGAGCCGTCGCCCCAGCCGAGTTCGCCGAGCACCGAGGAGCGCACCCCGATCGCCACCGGCGAGACCATCACCGGGGTCTCGGAGATCACCTTGGACCGGCCGGCCGGATCGAGCCGCAGGTACTGGTCGGACGGGAACCACACGGCGTCGTACTTGCCGTCGGCCCGGCCCGAGGAGACGGTGTCCGCGCCGTCCAGGGTGCCCGTCCAGGAGAACTGCACCGTCACCCCGGTGGCCTTCCGGGCGTCCTCCAGGACCGGTGCCAGGTCCTGGAGTTCACTGCCGGCCAGGACGCGCAGCACTCCGGGGCGGGCGGTCTCGGCGGGCGGGCCGCTCGGGTCCGGGGCGGGCTTGGGGTCGGAGGTGCAGGCGGTCGCCGCGGCGAGGGCGGCGGCCAGCGCGGCGGCGAGCAGGCCGCGGCGCTTCGTCGGGCTGGTCACTTGGTCCCCTTCGCCGCGGCGGTCAGCTTGGTCAGGTTGTCCAGCGACGGCAGGGTCGCCTGCTTGATCCTGGCCGCGGTCAGGTCGGGTGCGAAGGTCGGCCGGCGGTCCCGCATCAGCTTCGCGAAGGCCTCCGGCTCGGCCTGCGGGCGCAGGCCGTACTTGGCCTCCAGGGAGCGCAGCGTCGCGTCGTTCTGGAGGACGTCGGCGAGCTTGCGGCCGTTGTCGGTGTGGGCCACCACGGTGTGGTCCGAGTAGACCGTGGTGTCCGGGTACAGCACCACCATGTCCCCGGTGGGCTTGCCCTGGAGCGGCAGGGCGGCGGCCTGCGACTCGTACGCGAAGATCAGCGGGCTGCCGATCCCCGCACCGAAGTCCCGGAACGGCTCGTCGCTGCTGCTCTTCTGGATGCCCTGGAGCGAGTTGGCGGTGTGCAGGACGTCCCTGACGGCGGCGACGCCGGTGTCGTCCGACACCACCTGGTGGTTGTTGGCGACGTAGGAGAGCAGCGCGAGGTACATCGCGCCGGAGGACGAGCTCTCCGGGTCGGTGGTGGTCACGAAGAGCTGGCCGGACAGCTCGGGGTGCTCGCGGGCCCCGTCCAGGTCCTCCCATCTGCGGTTGCCCTTCAGGGCGTTGACGTACTCGTCCATCCGGAACGTCCAGACGCCGGTGCCGGGGTCCACGTCGGCCAGCTTGTTCCTCTTCAGCACCTGGGCCACCGGCTCGTGGGCCACGATCACCAGCGGCGAGTAGAACGGCACCAGGGGGGAGTCCTGCAACTTCCAGATCCGCTGGATCTCCCGGGCCGGCGCCGCGCTCGCGGGGAAGGCGAAGTCCAGGCCCGGGGTCTTCTCCGCCTGGTCGCTCATCCGCCAGGAGCCCGTCGAGTCCGCCCGGACGTCCAGCCCCTGCTTCGCCAACTCGGCCCTGACGTCCTGGTCTTCGAAGAAGGCGCGTTTCTCCGAGCCGATCAGGCCGGTGACGGTGACCGTCTTGGCGGCCTCCGGTTCGGGGATCAGCGCGTAGGCCACCCCGCCCAGCAGGGCCAGGGCCGCCACCACCCCCAGAGCGCGTTTCATGCCGAACGCCTCCCCCTCGTCCGCTACTTCGTCCGGGTGGTCACCCGGGGCCGCCCGGGCAGCGCCCGGGGGTGACGAGCGTCCCGCCGGGCGGGGAGCGGCGGCGGAAGCGGCGGTGAACCGGGGGTGAACAGCCCTTCACGGAATCGTATTGACGGACGGGCGCGGGTGACGGACGGGAGGGGGCGCGGACGGCGTGCGGGAGGGGCGCGGACCGGGGCGTTCGCGCGCCGGTCCGAGTGTGTGTCAGATTGTTCAACTCGCCTTACCGCAAAGGTCATCCCGCAGTCCGGACCCGCGTCGTGGTTACGCGCCGGTAATGCCTAGTCTCAGCACTATGCGCCGAGCAAAAATCGTCTGTACCCTCGGGCCCGCCACCGACTCGTACGACCAGATCAAGTCCCTGGTCGACGCCGGGATGGACATCGCCCGATTCAACCTCAGCCACGGCTCGCACGCCGAGCACGAGGAACGCTACCGCCGCGTCCGCAAGGCCGCCGACGAGACCGGCCGCAGTGTCGGCATCCTCGCCGACCTTCAAGGCCCGAAGATCCGCCTCGACACCTTCGCCCACGGGCCGGTACTTCTCGAACGCGGCGACGAGTTCACCATCTCCACCGACAAGGGCGTCGTGGGGGACAAGGACATCTGCGGAACCACCTACTCCGGACTCGCCGGCGACGTCGGCCGCGGCGAACGCATCCTGGTCGACGACGGCCGGGTCACCCTGGAGGTCGTCGCCGTCGACGGGCCGCACGTGCGCTGCCTGGTCATCGAAGGCGGCCTGGTCTCCGACCACAAGGGCCTCAACCTCCCCGGCGTCGCCGTCTCCGTCCCCGCGCTCAGCGACAAGGACGTCGCCGACCTGCGGTGGGCGCTGCGGACCGGGGCCGACCTGATCGCGCTCTCCTTCGTCCGCAGCGGGCGGGACATCGAGGACGTCCACCGGATCATGGCGGAGGAGGGGCGCCACGTCCCGGTCATCGCCAAGATCGAGAAGCCGCAGGCGGTGGAGAACCTGGAGTCCGTCGTCGACGCCTTCGACGGGATCATGGTGGCCCGCGGCGACCTGGGCGTGGAGATGCCCCTCGAACAGGTCCCGCTGGTCCAGAAGCGCGCCATCAAGCTGGCCCGCCGCAACGCCAAGCCGGTCATCGTCGCCACCCAGATGCTCGACTCGATGATCAACGCCTCCCGGCCGACCCGGGCGGAGGCCTCGGACGTCGCCAACGCCGTCCTGGACGGCACGGACGCGGTGATGCTCTCCGGGGAGACCTCGGTCGGCAAGTACCCGGTGGAGACGGTCAAGACCATGGCCCGGATCGTCGAGGCCGCCGAGACCGACATCCTGGCGGGGGGCCTGTCGCCGCTGACCGTCGGCGGCAAGCCCCGCACCCAGGGCGGAGCCGTCGCCCGCGCGGCCGCCGAGATCGGCGACTTCCTCAACGCCAAGTACCTCGTCGCCTTCACCCAGTCCGGCGACACCGCCCGCCGGCTCACCCGCTACCGCTCGCCGATCCCGGTGCTCGCCTTCACCTACGAGCCGGCGGTGCGCAGCCAACTCGCCCTCACCTGGGGGGTGGAGACCTTCCTCGGCCCGTTCGCCCCGACCACGGACCAGATGGTCGAACAGGTCGACGCGGCGCTGCTGTCGCTCGGCCGTTGCCAGAAGGGCGACATCGTCGTCATCACGGCCGGCTCGCCCCCCGGCCTGGCGGGCTCCACCAACCTCGTCCGCGTCCACCACGTGGGCACGTTGGACGTCTGAGCGCCCCTCGGCGGGGGGGGGGGGGGGGGGGGGGGGGGGGGGGGGGGGGGGGGGGGGGGGGGGGGGGGGGGGGGGGGGGGGGGGGGGTGGGGGGGGGGGGGGGGGA